>VFKT01000193.1 GCA_009885395.1 Deltaproteobacteria bacterium
ACCTGGTACTGGAACCGCTACCCGGGTGCGATGTGCGATGTCGAATCGTATATCTACCTGCCGCTGCTCGAAGAGACGGGTGCGCTCCCCAGTGAAAAATATGCACGCGCCCCGGAAATCCTGGCCCACAGCCAAGCGATCGCGCGTACCTTCGATCTCTACCAGGACGCCTGCTTTCAGACCGAAGTGACCGCTCTCCGCTGGGACGAGGAAAGCGCACGCTGGATCGTCACGACCAACCGGGGCGATGCGATGCGGGCACGTTTTGTCTGTATGGCGAACGGTCCGCTGAATCGACCCAAGCTCCCCGGGATTCCCGGTATCGAATCCTTCGCAGGACATAGTTTTCACAGCAGTCGCTGGGATTACGGGTATACCGGCGGCAATTCGGATGGCGGGCTGAACGGACTTGCCGATAAGCGGGTTGGGATCATCGGAACGGGAGCGACCGCCGTGCAATGCGTGCCGCACCTTGGCGAATGGGCAAAGCAGCTCTTCGTCTTTCAGCGCACGCCGTCCTCGATTGACGTGCGCGCCAACCGGCCTACCGATCCCGGCTGGGCCGAATCGTTGGAACCCGGCTGGCAGCGCCGCCGCATGGAAAACTTCAACATTCTTGTCACAGGTGGATTTCAGGAGGAGGATCTGGTCGCCGACGGCTGGACGGACATCATCCGTAAACTTCTGGTCATCATGCGCGATCCGGCGAGCCCACTGGCTGCGCACGATATCATGAAGACGCTTGAGCTGGCCGATTTCCAGAAGATGGAGCAGATCCGCGCCAGGGTGGATGAAATCGTGACGAACCCGGCCGCAGCCGACGCGCTCAAGCCCTGGTACCGACAATTTTGTAAGCGACCCTGCTTCCACGACGAGTATCTGCAGACCTTCAACCGGCCCAACGTCACGCTGGTCGATACCGGGGGGCAGGGCGTCGAGCGGCTGAGTGAACGGGGGCTGGTGGCGAACGGTCGGGAGTATGAGCTCGACTGCCTGATCTACGCGACCGGCTTCGAGGTCGGCACCTCCTACACGCGTCGCGCCGGCTATGATCCGATTGGTCGTGGCGGTGTGACTCTCAACGAGCATTGGGCCGACGGCATGCGAACGCTGCACGGCATGCAGAGCCACGGTTTTCCGAATTGTTTCATCCTGGGCGCGCAGCAGGCGGGATTCACGGTGAATCTCCCCCATTTGCTCGACGAACAGAGCCGACACATCGCCTGCATCGTCAGCGCGGCGCGCAAACGGGGCGCGCGTCCGGTCGAGGTCTCGGCAGCGGAGGAGACGTCCTGGGTTGAGACCATCATTGCCCTCTCGGGAATGGGTCGGCAATTCCTCGAGGAATGCACTCCCGGCTACTACAACAACGAGGGGCAACCCGGCGCCCGCAACGGTCAAGATGGCTTCTATGGTGCCGGCTCGGTCGCCTATTTCCGTCTGCTGAAGGAGTGGCGCGGGACGCTCGTTTGATTTTTTGCTGCGGCGGTCTTGCGGCGGCGCCCTGGAGGTATGCGAGAGGCCTCGCCGTGCCGCGGTTCAGCGGCGCGCCGGTGAACCGCGCTCGCGCAGAACGATCCAGGGATGCCGGGTCGGGCCGGTGTTGCTAGCGGGCCGATATGGCCGTGGACCCCGAGGAGGAGATCGTCGAAATCTCCGCAGCCGAACTCAGCCCCGAGGCCCTACACGGTCTGGTGGTCGAGTTCGTGACCCGCGACGGGACGGATTACGGCAGCCGCGAGAGATCGGTCGAGGAGAAGGTGAGCGCCGTACTCCGCAGCCTGGAGCGGGGCGAGGTGCGGATCGTTTTCGAACTGGGTTCGGGCAGCGCCAACCTGCTGCCGGTGGTGCGGCGACTCGGCAGTTGACGGTTGACGCTGAAGGCTGAGCCGAGGCGGCGGCGCCGTCTCAGGCTTCCCCGAAGAGCGCGTCGCTGCGAGCCGCCATCACAAAATCATTCCGGTGCAGGCCGCGGATCTTATGTGTCCACCACTGCACCGTTACCCGACCCCATTCGACGGTGATCGCCGGATGGTGGTTCTGTTCCTCCGCGACGCGACCGATTGCGTTGGTCAGCTCAAGCGCGGTGACGAAATTCGGCAGCTTGTAGGTCCGCAACAAGCGCTCGATACCATCAACCTTAATAATTGACCAGGCTGGAACCTTGGCCAACAGCAGCGGCTGTTCAGTGCCGTCGACTCGTGGTGCGTCGGCCCGGCAGGCGACGCAGCTTTCGCTTCGCAATTCTTCCATGATTCAAGCCCTCCCGGCTGCGGCAGCCCGGTCGACGATCCGCTGTGCGCGATTGATATGCGGCGCATCGACCATCGCACCTTTGTGCACGAAAGCGGCCTGACCGCGTGCGAAGGCTTCGCGCGCAGCCTCGAGCAGTTCCTGCGCCGCAAAAACTTCATCCGCATCGGGCACGAAGATCCGGTTGATCATGGGTACTTGCGCAGGGTGGATCGCGGCCTTGCCGGTGAAACCGAGATCGGCGGCTTCACGCGCCTCGCGCTCGAGCCCGTCGTCATCAAGAAAATTGAGAAAGGGCATATCCAGCGGCTCGAGCCGACACGCGACCGCCGTCAGCAGACAAGCCGAGCGGGCGAACGAAAAGACGTCAGGCAGCGAACCGTCGGGACGGCGCGAGCGGCGCGAGCCGAGCGCGTTCGAGAGATCTTCACTGGCCCACATCAGGGCTGCGGTACGTGGCGTCGCGCGAGCGATCGCGCGTAGATCGAGCACTGCCTCGGGCGTCTCGGTGGCCAGCAGCACCAGGCGGACCGAACCCGGTGCACGACTAGCGGCAATTTCCAGGCGCGACAGCGCAGAATCGACGGCGAGCACGTCGGCGGCGCTGCAAATCTTGGGCAGGACGTAGCCGTCGGGTGCCGCGGGCATCGTCGCTTCGAGGTCCTCCAGCGTGAGTCCGGTTTCGAGCGGGTTCACGCGCACCAGACGCTCGGCACCGGCGTAGTCGAGCTCGCGCAGCGCGTCGCAGACGGTGCTGCGGGCGGCGATTTTATGGGTAGGCACCACGGCGTCTTCCAGATCAAGGATCACCGAATCGGCACCGCTACCGGTGGCCTTCTCCAGCTTTCGGCGGTCGTCGCCCGGGACGAAGAGGAGCGATCGGCGCAGGCGTGTCGTCGGCGGTACCGCGTTGGAGGTCATCGGACGGCGTTATCGCTGGCGTCATCCGCCGGCAAGGGTTGCAGTCGGGCGGCCGCGTTGCGGTCCGCGGGGCCGAGGGGAGTTGCCCCGGGCGGAGAGGATGGCGTGGGGCGACCGGCCTGCGGGTGTGCTCGGGCTTCAGCTTTCGGCGAAGAGTCGTAGTCCCCTTGGGAGACACGGCGCGCGAGGCGGGGCGACGACCAAGGCAGCGCGCTGGCCCAGAGGGGCGAGGCAAGGACCCAGGGGTGCAGCGTGTCGGCGCATCCTCCGACGTCGGCTCACGCCCAGCCCGACGCCGACGCCCAGCCCAACGCCGAGGTGCAGCGTGTCGGCGCCTCCTCCGGCGTCGGCTCTTGCCCCCGGAACAAGACAACCTCCTGCGCGAAGGCGGGCTCCGGCGTCGGCTCTTACAACAAAATCACGCCACCCCCCGAGCCGGGTCACGCATGCAGCGTCGGTGCCTCCTCCGGCGTCGGCTCTTGCCGCGCGCCGTCAGCTCTGTTCGAGTCCTTCACAGCCGAACGAAAGCATGCGGATCCTCTTTATTGCATCGGAATGCGTGCCTTGGGCCAAGGCGGGAGGTCTGGGCGACGTCGTCGCCGGGCTGGCCCCGGCGGTCGCCGCGCTCGGCCACGAGGTCGGTATCGTTTTGCCGCGTTACGGCTCGATTGACGTTGCCGCCAGCGGCTTTGTCCCGGCGGGCTCGGCGTGCGTCCATCTGGGCGCGGGCGTAGAGCAATGGATCGGTGTGCATGAGGCCCGCCTCGCCGGCGTGGTCCGCGTCTGGCTGGTCGAATGTGATCGGTTTTTTGGTGCTACGGCGATCTACGGTAACGGCAGTTGGGAGTCGGATGAGCCGACCCGTTTTGGATTCCTCTCGAAGGCGGCGCTGCAGCTTGCGGTCGATCGTGATTTTGTACCCGACGTCGTGCATGTCCACGATTGGCCGACCGCGCTGGCAGGCGCCCTGGTCGCGCGACCTGATGTGGCTGGCCTGCCCTCGCTGCACGCCACTGCCAGTGTCCTCACGATCCATAACGCGCAATACCAGGGCCGCTTTTCGGATGCCTCCTGGTCCTGGCTTGGACTCCCCGAAGACTGGCTGGCACCGGGGTTGTTTGGCGATACCGATGGCATCAATCTGCTCAAGGGTGGTGCGGCCTTCGCCGACATGATCACCACGGTTTCCACGACGCACGCCCGAGAAATCTGCGGCGAGCCGGGCGGGCATGGTTTGGGCGGTTTTTTTGCCGAGCGCAAAGATCGACTGGTCGGGATCTTGAATGGTGTCGATGACGAACGCTGGAATCCAGAAACCGATCCGCTGCTGCCGGCGCGGTACAGCGCCACCGACCTGCGCGGCAAGGCTGTGTGTCGCGGCGAACTGCAAGAGCGGCTCGGGCTGGCCCGCCGGACGGACGTTCCAATCGTCGGCATGGTTTCCCGTTTCGCGTCGCAGAAGGGATTCGACCTGATGCGTCAGGTCCTGCCCTGGTTCCTCGAAGGCGATGCCCTACAGCTTGCCATCGTCGGTTCCGGCGACCCCGGAACCGAATATCTGGCGTGGCGTCTCAAGGAAAGTTTTCCGGGATCGGTTGGACTTTTTATTGGTTATTCAGAGGAGGTGGCCCATCTGGCCGAGGCCGGCTCGGACCTCTTCCTGATGCCTTCCCTCTACGAACCCTGCGGTTTGAACCAGATGTATTCAATGCGCTATGGGACCTTGCCGATCGTGCGCGCCACCGGCGGGCTCGCCGACACCGTCGAGGACGCTTCCGCCGACGGGCGGCAGGGGACGGGGTTTGTCTTCGTCGAGCCGACCCCAGAGGCGCTCGAAGGCGCTTTGGTTCGGGCGCTGGCGCTTTGGGCCGAGGCACCGCAGGCGATCGCCGCTCTGCAGGCCCGCGCCATGGCACGGCGTTTCACCTGGCAGGCTGCGGCGCGGCGCTACGAGCAGGTGTACCTGGCAGCCTGCGAACATCGGGCACGCGCTCGGGCCGCCGCCTGAAGCCCTCGCGAGACGGTTGGGTTCGGCAGCATGTTTGCAGCGCTTGCGACCCGGTCCTTTCTTCAGATTTTCGGCTCTTCGTGGTTTTGTGTGGGTCATTTCGTAAGGCCCGGGAGCGCGGAAGGCCGCTCTGGGAGCGGCCTGAGCCGAGGCTCTGGCGGATCGGAAACCTGCCATGATTCGGCGATGCAATCAGCGCGACCTCGCCTGCGGTGATATGCGGATCTTCCTCAGGGTCGAGATCCGTCGCGTCGCGTGCCGAAGCTGTCGGGCCGCGAGGCGCGAGCGGCTCGGCTCGACTTCCTGGCCGCCAATCCCCGCTACATGAGGCGCTTCGCCTTCTATGTCGGCAAGCGCTGCCGCTCGTCGACGATCAAATATATCACCGACGAGCTCGGGCTCGGATGGCACACGGTCAAGAATCTTGAGAAGCTGTACATGCGCGAGCAGCTGCGACGTGCCGGTACGCCCGCACCGAAGGTGATCGGCATCGACCAGATTTCGATCCGCAGGGGACACACCTACCGCATCGTGGCGAGCGATCTCATTTGTCGACGCCCGATCTGGTTGGGCGGCAAAGACCGTTCCGAGGCTAGCATGAATGGGTTCTTCGCATGCCTCAGAGCCACGAAGAGCGAATGGAGGGCGCGACACCTGTGGTATCGCTTGCAAGGATGACCGCCGCGGGACGAATCTCGCCCAAGCGCCTATTCCGGGGTTCGCTGAGCAAGCGATAGTCCGGATCGTAAGGCGTTACGATTCGGTCGCCGAGGTGCGAGCCGAGGCGTGCGAGCTGGGCTGCAAGCACGGTCGAGCCCGGCGGTAAAACACAAAACGCGGAGCTGCAGCCGGCAAGCGTCGCTCCGGTGGCTGCAGTCGCGGTCGCGGAGAGTCCCAATTGAAGAAATTTACGTCGATCGATGGGTTGGCCGGGTATCACGTCTCCGGCGACAGCACCATCTCCCGCTCGGAGGTCGGGGCCCGTTGCGCTCGGCCTTGCCGTCCCCCTCGCACGGGGGGCAAGGCCCTCTTCCGGGGCGGCATACAGGCGGAACGAGGCAGACAACTTCGTGACAGATCTCGCAGCGGGGCCAGGCTCTCTCCCCGAGCGACATCGCAGCTATGAGCTGCTCAAACCCCCGCCGGGCCCGAGCATCGCAGCGGTGCAAGCCCTCGCGGCCGGGCGGCGTTGCCCGGCCGCGTGTGGATTGCTTGAGGCAGCGCGGCGCACGCACGCACGCGCACGCGCACGCGAACGCACGCATGCGTGGTGCGGGCAGAGGGAGAGCAAGAAATGAGAATCGGTATCGGAGTCGGCGAACTCGGTGGCCAGGGCGGCGACATCGACGGCATCGTCGAGCAGGTGAAGGCCGCTGAGCGGGATGGCTTTAGCAGCGCCTGGTTCGCCAATATCTTCGGGCTTGACGCAATCATGGCTTGCGCCCTCGCCGGGCGTGAAACGAAGCGCATCGAGCTGGGGACGGCCGTGGTGCCGACCTACCCGCGCCACCCGGTGGCGATGGCGCAACAGGCGTTGACCGCCGCCGCAGCTTGTCGCGGTCGCTTTTCGCTGGGTATCGGTCTTTCGCATCAGGTGGTGATCGAAATGATGCTCGGCCTCTCCTGGGCCAGGCCCTACAGCCATATGAAGGAATACCTCGCCGTGTTGGGGCCGCTGCTTCGGGGCGAAGCGGCGAGCTATCAGGGCGAAGAATATCGCGTCAATGCCCAGATCAGAGTAACCGACTCGGGCGAGCCGCCGCTGCTGATCGCCGCGCTCGCACCAAAGATGCTGCGGCTCGCCGGCAGTCATACCGCCGGGACGATCACCTGGATGACCGGTCCCAAGACGCTTCGCGAACACGTCGTACCGCGTCTTTGCGAGGCCGCCGCCGAAGCGGGCCGCCCAGTTCCGCGCGTGGTTGCGGGCCTGCCGATCGCGGTTTGCGACGACGCGGCCGAGGCGCGCGCGCGGGCGGCGCAGGCTTTTGTTGTCTACGGTTCATTACCCTCGTATCGCGCGATGCTTGATCGCGAGGGGGTCGAAGGTCCGGGGGATGTCGCCATCGTCGGCAACGAGGACGCGGTCCGCGAGCAGTTGGCCGGGTTGGCTGCTGCCGGGGTCACGGATTTCCTTGCGGCACCCTTTCCCGCGGGGGGCGATGGGCGCGCCACGGTGGAGCGAACCCGCGCTCTTCTGATGCAGCTTGTATGAAGGTGGCGGTTTGCGTCGCGAACCGGACCAGGATTTGTCGAGTCTGATGCAGGTGCGATGCGGCTCGGACGAGGGCTTTGGAGCGCGGTTGGAATGCCGAATCTGGGTCCCTAAAAAATATATTGGTTTGAGGAGAATCGTCGGATGAAAGCTGTTCTATGCAAAACCTATGGACCACCCGAATCGCTGGTGGTCGAAGACGTGCCCGATCCAACACCGGGAGCCGGGCAGGTCTTGATCGACGTCCGCTCGTGCGGGATCAATTTCCCAGATGTCCTGATGATCGAAAACAAGTACCAGTTCCGGCCGCCGCTTCCGTTTGCCCCCGGCGGCGAGGTGGCCGGAGTGGTCTCGGCCGTGGGCGAGGGCGTGACGCGGCTGAAACCTGGGCAAAGGGTGCTCGCGATGACGGGTTGGGGTGGCTTTGCCGAGAAAGTCATCGCTGGAGAAACGTCTGTGGTGCCGATTCCCGATGCGATGGATTTTGAAACCGCTTCGGCGTTTTTGATGACCTACGGGACCTCGCATTATGCGCTCAAGGATCGCGGCCATTTAAAGCCCGGCGAGACGCTCGCAGTGTTGGGCGCGGCTGGCGGGGTTGGGCTGGCAGCGGTCGAACTCGGCAAGACGATGGGTGCGCGCGTCATCGCGTGTGCGTCGAGCTCTGAAAAGCTGGCGACCTGTCGCGCACATGGCGCGGACGAGTGCATCGATTATTCTGAGGAAGACCTCAAGGTGCGTCTGAAAGAGCTGACAGGTGGGGCCGGCGTTGATATGGTTTACGATCCAGTCGGTGGCGATTTTGCCGAGGCGGCCATCCGCTCGATGGCGTGGGAGGGCCGCTTCCTGGTGATCGGCTTCACGGCCGGCATCCCGCGCGTGCCGCTGAACCTGACGTTGCTGAAAAGCTGCGATATCGTCGGAGTCTTCTGGGGGGCCTTCACTGCGCGTAACCCGGCAAGGCATCGCGAGCATGTGCGCGAGCTGCTCGAATGGTGGAGCGCGGGTCGGCTGAAGCCGCTGGTTTCGAAGCGCTTTGGTTTTGGCGAGGCCGCCGCGGCGTTGCGCGAGATCAGTGAACGCCGGGTACAAGGCAAGGTTGTGCTGGTGCCGTAGCGCGGGCTGAGTCTCCGCGTGTACCGCCTCGCCCTGGCCCGCGAACTCCGCTCTCAGCCGCCCACCGCCCTCGGCGGTGTGACGAAGATCGGTGACGACCAGGCGCGTTCCTCGGTCTCGGCCAGGCAGTTGTCGTCGGCCGCGACATCCGTGCAGGGGCGCGTCTTCAGACACTTGCCCTCGGCGTCGCGGTCACAACGTAAATTTTCGGCGTTGACCGCAGCGCTCGGCTCTTCGATCGCACGCACATAATAGAGGGCTTCGCGTGCCGAGGCGGCGTACTCCTCGTCCTCGAAGGTGACGCGGCAGCCCGCTTCGTCGGGGGCGCATTTCAAGACCCGCCATGGATCGTCAATTAATGAAGCTATGTCCTCGTCGGCTCTGATCTGTGGACGGATGCGGATCACCTCGATGCGCGAAATCTTTCTTCGCTGGTCGGAAGGGTTGAGGCATTCGCCCCGGCAGAGGTGTTCGATCCCCTCCGTCCCAAGCGCGCTGACAGCCTCGTCGGAGCAGCCCGCAGCCTGTTCAAAGGAGCCGACCGCGCGTACTTCAAAGCGGGGTGTGGTGCTCTGCGTGACCTCTGAACCCATTGGCGCGCGCTTGCCGGCCTCGGGGTCGACGACATCGAACCAGAGCAGGATGCGCGGCCCGCTGGTGCCGTAGACCTCGCGCCGTTGCATCGCATCCCAGATTTCACCACGGCCGCGGCTCTGTGAGTGGACCCCGATCAGGCCGCCTGTGAGGAAATAGGACGCCCCTCGCTCACTCTCGCGGAGGGCAAAAAAAGGCACTCCTGATTTCGCCGCGTCAAAAGGTCGCGACCAGGGTTCGGGCTCGCTTTTTGGAGGTTGACCGAGGTGGGTCTGGTCGAAGAGCCCGAAGCGTGATTCCGTCATGTCGTCGCGCGCGTATTCCTTGTAACCGGTGCCTGGACGCGCCGAGTGGTTGTCGCTGGAGGCCATGAAACCGAAGCGAAAGCGCAGCGGTTCTTCGGGTTTGGAGAGATCGGTCAGGGCCATCATGGACTGGACCGAACTGCTCGGGCGATAATTGAATGAGGGCTGGAAGCAGTCGCTGCACTGGCCCGAATCGAGCCAGTCGGCGGCCGTCTGGCCGGGGACGGTGAGCTGCCCAGAAATATCCGCATTGACGTAGTATTGACGCGCGACAGCCGCACGCTCTGTGCAGTCCTGCTCGCTGGCGTCGGTGGCACGACACCTGTCATATATGATTTGGCCGGCGCGCCAGCACGAGGGCAGGTAGCGCCTTGCGGGCTCTGGGCAGCTAAAGTTTCCATCCTTGTCGAGTACGACCTCGTGCCAGGGCCGGAACTCTTCCGAGTTGCCGTGGCCCGAGAAGACCTCGACCATCCGTTGCCGTTCTGGATCGTGCTGCTGGCGGTTGAGTTGTTTCTCCCAGCTCGATCCAAGTGGCGTGTAATAACCCCAGGTGGTGCCGTGTGGGATCACCGTCGAAGCTCCACCCCATTCGTCGAGTTTACGGAAAAGGACCTCGGGCGTTGCGGCATTCTCGCGGCAATCGGCCGGCAGATCGCGCGTATTCACGTCGTCTGGGCAGTCCGGTACCTCGTTGACCTCGTGCAGGTAGCGGATGAAATCAAGCCAACCGGGTTGTGGCGAGACCAGCGGCAGCATCCCAAGCATCAGATTTGTCGGAACGGCTGTTTCTGATTGCCGATCGGTGGCATCGGCAGGCGGCGAAGCGACGATGGGTCGAGCCGGAATGCCGGCGTCATCGAGATCGCGCAGGATGACGTTCTTGTGGCCGTAGTGGTTTTGCGCCGTGGTGCCGATCTGGGTCCATTCCCAGCCCATGAAGGCGACCATATCGGGGTTCTTCGGGTCACCTGCGATGGCGTTGCATTCGCGGATCGTGTCGATGGTCTCGCGCCACATACGCGGCGTGAGCGTGAGGTCATGGTCGTTGACCGACCAGAAATCGAGCTGCGAGCACCAGCGGGCGAAATCGCAGGCGTCGGCAACCGGACGCACGCCGTCGCCACCGATTGCGGGTAGCGCCATCATGAAGGCGTCGATAGAAAAACTGGTATGAACGTGGAGGTCGCCGAAGAGGATCTGCTTCTCTTCCGGAGCTCCGACCGCTTGCGTAGCCTTGGTCTGCACGGCCTCGCGTGCTTCGATGCCAGCCAGCGGAAGCCGCGGAGCACGTGGCGTGCCGGCGTGCAGGTCGTCGCCGAGCCAGCCCGCGCCCATCGCGTAGATCATTCCCAACAACACCAGGGCGAGAGACGAGAGGCCAATTAGAATTTTGCGCATGTTCCGAATGCCTTTTCTCCAAGATCAAGGACGAAGCCGGAGGCGGGGAGTGGCGAGCAGGCCTGCCGCGCAATCCGACGGTCGCGACGCCCCGGCAGCCAAGCCCCAGGTTTCAAGTCGCAAGCGACTCTTCGTGCTGCTCGCCACTGATAAGATCCCGGACGGTCGCGACCCCACGGGCGAGTTCGTCGGGTCCGAGAATCCAGACTCGCCGTGCCCCGTCCTGGCCGGCGTCGGTGAGTACTTTCTTGAGCTTTGGCGTGCCCAGCACGGTCTGCACCGACCGACCCTGCTCCCGCAGGCGCGAGGCGAGCGCCAGCGCAGCCACCCGTTGCTCCTCGCTGAAACCGAAGACGACATCATCTATTTCGCGGCGGATTTCGGGTGTCAATCCGTGGTCGGCCAGCAGTTCCATGATGACCACATCGCCGAAACCGAAGCCGACCGCAGGGACGGCCTTGCCGCCGAGCGTTGGGAGCAAGCGGTCGTAGCGGCCACCGCCGCAGACGGCGCGCAGCAGGCCACGTGCGTCGAAAGCCTCGAAAACTATGCCGGTGTAGTAGGCGAGACCGCGCACTACCGAGGCATCGAAAACCAGGTCGTCGGCGCGGCCAATGGCGTCGATCAGATCGAAGAGGCGCCGCAGATCGGCCAGCGCCTGCGAGCCTTCGCCGCCGAGCCGTGCGGCCTCGTCCAGATTGCGTGCGTCGAGCATGGCGACGACCTCGAGGGCCTCGCTGCGCGAGAGGGCGACCGTGCCGGCCGGGTCGGAGAGCAGACCGACGACCGCGTCGCTGCCAATTTTACTTATCTTGTCGATGATGATGCAGAGCGGGGCGAAGGCCTCTGGCCGGCTCGCAAGGACGCTGCGTCGCAGCGATTCCTCGAGCAGCGCCCGACTGTTGACCCGGATGCGGACCGCTCCCCGGGGCAGGCCAAGGCGGTCGAGCAAAATGAAGATCGCTTGAATCAGTTCGGCTTCCGCTGAAACGCCGGGTTCGCCCCAGACGTCCATGTTCCACTGGTAGTGCTCGCGCAGCCTGCCGCGGGTCATGCGCTCATAACGCCAATTTTGGGTGACGGTGAACCAGCGCAAAGGGAGTCTGAGCCCCCCGGCTCGCGCCATCACCATCCGCGCTACCGAAGGCGTCATCTCGGGGCGCAGCGCCAGGTGTCGGTCGTGCAGCTCGAAATGGTAGAGTTGCTCGACGATCTCCTCGCCGGCCTTGCGGGTGAAGAGTTCGGCGTGCTCGAGGATCGGGGCGTCGATCTCTTCGAAGGAGAAGAGTCGTGCGGTTTCGCGGAAGTGGTCAAACAACCAGTTTCGGCGGCGCAGATCCTCCGGGTAGAAGTCGCGTGTGCCGCGCGGCGGCTGCAGGATCTCTCCCCCCACGGCACTCTGACTAGCCACCGCGCTGTCCGAATGCACCCCGCTGCCGGTCCCGGCGCGTGGGGCGCGTCTTTCCGGTGCCCGTCAATGTCTGGCTTGAGGCCAGCGCCAGGCCCGCGAGCCCGGGGTGCGTATCGCCGTTTTGCGTTCCTGAGCTGCGCCCCGTGTGCTCAATCCCGGCGCCGAACCCGTGTCAGGACTTCCTGCGAGACCGTCGCGACGTGCTGGCCCGTGCGGTCGAAGACGGTCCCGATCGAGAGGCCGCGCGAGCTGATGAAGCCGTGGCAGTCGAACGAAAAAAGCAGAAAGTCGTCGGCCCTGACGGGGCGGTGGAACCAGATGGCGTGGTCGAGGCTGGCGTTCCAGAGGCGGCGCTCGTCGCTGCCGGGTGGAGCCCGGTCGGGATGGCGAGCCACCACCGCGTCGGTCGGGAGGTCATCCGAGAGGTAGGCGAGGCCGCAAGCGTGCAGTGCCGGGTCGTCGCCGAGGGCCTCGTCGATTTTCATCCAGGCGGTGCCCGGCAGGCGTTCGGTGTCTACAAAAGAGCGCTTGACAAAAGAACTCCAGCTGTCGCTGACGAGTCGCTCGGGCGGCAGTACGTCCGGCATGGTGCGGGTTTGGATCTCGGGGCCTTCTTCCGGGACCTGAAACGACGCGGCCATGTTGAGGATGGCACCAACGGCCTGTCGACAGACGACGCGTCGGGTAAGGAAGCTGCGTCCGTTGCGACTGCGGTCCACTTCGAGCCGGATCGGCTCGGACGCGTCGCCCAGACGAAGAAAATAGGCGTGCAGCGAGTGCAGCACGAAACCGGGTTCGACGGTCTGCATCGCGGCGCGCAGCCCCTGCGCCACGATTTGTCCGCCGTAGAGGCCCCCCCAAGGGTAGCTCGGCCCACTAACCACAAACGTATCGCGCCCGTGCGGCTCCAGCAGCATCATTTCCTGAAAAGTCATCATGGGGACGTTCGTTTAATTTCTTCCGAGAAGTTTAATCTTCGCGGAAAATGAGAAAGCTCTGCACGAATCGTTTCGCGCGGGTTGCCACGGACTGGTCGAGTGCTTCTGGATTAGTAAGCCCAATAACTACCGACCTCTATGATAAGAATTAAACTCCGGATGAGAAATTAAACGAACGTCCCCTAGATGGCGTTTCGGATGGCGTTGAGGGTGGAGGGGTCTTCGAGGGAGGAGATGTCGCCTTGGGGTGGCGGAGCCTGGGTGGTGCGTTCGAGGTGGACGGAGCGGATCAGGCGGCGCATGATCTTGGCGTTGCGGGTCTTGGGAAGCGCGCAGACAAAGAGAATGGCTTCGGGCTTCATGGCTCGGCCGAGGCCTCGCTCGACCCGGCTGATCAGCACTGAGCGGAGTGCCTCGGTCGGCTCGTTGCCGAGGGCTAGCACCACGTAGCAGACCAGGGCACCACCCTTGACCGGGTGCGGGACCTCGATTGCCGCCGCTTCGAGCACCGCCGGATCGGCGGTGAGCAGGGATTCCACTTCTGCCGGACCAAGTCGCTTGCCGGCAAGCTTGATGGTGTCGTCGCTGCGGCCTTCGATGACCCAGCCGCCGGCCTCCAGGCGCCGGGCAAAGTCGCCGTGCACCCAAAGGCCGGGCCAGCGTGACCAATAGGTCTGCTCGTAACGCTCGGGGTCCTGCCAGAAACCATGCGTCATGCCCGGCCAGGGGCGGCGGACGATCAACTCGCCGACCGATTCCATCAATGCTTGACCGTTTTCGTCCACGACGTCGGCATCGATGCCGAGAATCGCCGCCGAAAAACCGCACTCCCGCAGCGGATGCAGCATTGTGCAGCCCAGGATACCACCACCGATTTCGGTTCCACCTGAATAGTTGACGATGGGCAGGCGTCCGCCGCCGACGGTCCCGGCGAACCAGCGGTAGGGCTCGGGGTTCCACGCCTCACCGGTCGAGCCCAGCACCCGCAACGAAGATAAATCGTGGGCTCGCACCGGCGCCTCGCCCTTTTCGCGCAAGGCCCGCACCACGGTCGGTGCGACGCCGAGGTGCGTCACCCGGGCCCGCTCGACGATTTCCCAGAGTCGGTCAGCCGCCGGGTAATCTGGTGTCCCCTCAAGCAGCACCATAGTCGCGCCGAGGGTGAGCGTACCAAGAATTTGCCATGGACCCATGACCCAGCCGAGATCCGTCACCCAGAGCAGCCGATCGCCGACCTCGACGTCAAAGCACCAGGCCATATCGACCGCGATCTTGAGCGGGAAACCGCCGTGCGTCGCAATCACACCCTTGGGACGGCCGGTGGTGCCAGACGTGTACATCAGAAGTGCCGGGTCGTTGGCCGCAGTTGGATGGCAAGGTGTTGCGCCGTCAGTCGGGCCATCGCTTGAGCCCAACGGCGAGGTGGGCCGCGGCGGCGGCGAGCCTCGCCCCGACGGCGAGCGGCTACTGGTTCCAACGCCCTCCAGCGCATCAAAGGCCCGCGGCCAGGGCACGTCGCGGGAGGCATTCCACGGGGAATCCGCGGCGCCACCCGTGCGTTCCACCACCAGAACACGTTCGACACAACCGGCGAGTTCGACCGCCTGGTCGGCGGTTTCCTTGGCCTTGACCAGTCGCCCCCGGCGCGGGAAGGCATCGGTGGTGATTAAAACTTTCGCTTGAGAATCCGAGAGGCGGCTTGCGACGGCTTCGGCGCCATAGCCCGAAAAACAAGGTACGGCGATGGCCCCGATGCGGAGAATTGCCAGCAAAGCGGCTGCGGTCTCGGGCAGCATTGGCAGAAAGATGGCGACCCGGTCGCCCTTTCCGACACCACAACCGGCCAACGCCCGGACGCCATGATCGACTTCCCGCGCCAGCTCGCCCAGCGTCCAGCGGCGTTGCTCGCCGCCATCACCAAACCAAAGCACGGCGGCTGCATCCCGCCTCGTATCGAGCCAGCGGTCGATTGCGTTCTGACAGGCGTTGATCTGGCCGCCCGGAAAAAAATCAGCCCACGCCGGACCGCGACTCTCATCGAGCACGGCATCGAAGGGCCGCAGCCACGCAAGACCGAGTTCATCGAGAGCGAGTCGCCAAAATGATTCGGGCTCAGCGATCGAGCGGGCGTGCAACTGCGCGTAGCCCTCGGGCGTGGCCTCGAGACCACACCGGTGCAGCAACCGCCCGAGCCGGCTCGAAGCGGCACGCGCCGGATCAGGGTGCCACCAGAATTCGTCGTGTGCCATGTTCTCCCTTTGCTCCCGGGAGCGAAAATTTCCAGAGGGACCCTGCCGCCATCGGGCGTGCCGTCGAGTGCCGGCAACGCCCGGCCGCCGACCCCGCACCCGCTTGCGCAAGGACACGCAGCGTTAAAGGACGCAGCTTTGCCGGCAACGCCCGGCCGCCGACCCCGCACCCGCTTGCTCAGCGTGGCGGCGCAGTCCAGGGCACCCCGCCGAAAACGTCGATCGCAACGCCCGGCGGGACCCCGCACCTGCTTGCTCAGCTTTGCGGCGCGGTGCAGGGCTGCCCGCGGCAAACATCGATCACGACGCCTTCGGGCGAGAGGAAGGAGGCCTTCTGGCGCCGTGCCTCGACATAGGATCGCGGATCGCCATGTGGATCTTCCCCCTCGCGCGGCGGCACGTTAACGCTGGGCGGGGCGGCTGCGCCCGAATCCCAGATGACAATGGCTGAATCTCGAAAAGGATAGGACGGGATCGGCTCTATCCCCCAATAGGGTTCGCGATCGGGCAGCCGTCCGGCGGCCACAGCGGGCGCGTGGATGCGGGCGCCGA
>VFKT01000276.1 GCA_009885395.1 Deltaproteobacteria bacterium
AGCGGGTGGTGGTGGTCGACGATTCACTGGTGCGGGGTACCACGAGCCGCAAGATCGTCGCCATGCTGCGGACTGCCGGGGCAAGCGAGGTCCATATGCGGATCTGCTCGCCACCGACGATCAGTCCCTGTTATTACGGGATTGACACTCCGACGCGGGAAGAACTGGTGGGCTCCTCGCATAGCATCGAGGAAATCCGTCAGTTCATCGGGGCCGATTCTCTCGGCTACCTGAGTCAGGATGGTCTCTACGCTTTTCTTCGCCCTGACGAGGGTAAGGGCTTTTGCGATGCCTGCTTCACCGGTCATTACGCGGTCCCGGTCGAGACCGAGACGGAAGCTCGACAACTCCGGCTCTTCGACGCGCGCGCCCGTCGCTAAGGCTCACGTCTCCAGGCGCGGCCGTCCGGTGAACGGGTCTCGAACGAGGATGGTGTCGTGCTGGCATGCGGTTTCCGTTGCCGGGTAGTCACGCGTGAAATGGAGACCGCGACTTTCCAGCCGCGAGGCTGCCGCTTCGACGATCAGGCCGGCGACCGTGGCGATATTGCGCAGTTCACCGAGATCTCTCGTCGGTAGAAAATTCCAATAATCCCGACCGATTTCCTCCTGTGCAAGCTCGATCCGGGCGCGGGCCCGAGCGAGCCGATCATTGCTGCGGACAATCCCGACATAGTTCCACATGACCTGGCGGATTTCGTCCCAGGTATGCTTGATAAGGATCTCTTCTTCCGTGCTGCAGGCCGGGCCCGAATTCCATTCCGGGATCAATAAATCAGTCACTTTTTGTTGTTTCTCAACAGCCGCCAGCCCGGCACGGCGGCCGAAGACGAGCGCTTCAAGGAGCGAGTTTGAGGCGAGCCGATTCGCGCCGTGCAGACCGGTCATCGCGGTTTCACCGGCGGCATAGAGCCCCGAAAGGCTGCTGCGGCCCGAAGCGTCCGTGACCACGCCGCCGCAGCTATAATGGGCGGCCGGCACCACCGGGATGGGCGTGCGGACCGGATCGATTCCGAGTTCACGACAACGGGCCACGATGTTGGGGAAACGCTCGAAGAGGAAAGCCTTGTCAATTGCAGAGACATCCAGCTCGACGTGATCGAGGCCATGGCTCTTCATCTCGCGGTCGATCGCGCGAGCTACAATATCGCGCGGGGCCAGTTCGGCCCTCTCGTCATAATCCGGCATGAAGCGGTAGCCGTCGGGCCGACGCAAAACCGCCCCTTCGCCGCGCAGGGCCTCGGTGATCAGGAAAGATTTTGCCAGAGGATGATAGAGGCAGGTCGGGTGGAACTGGATGAACTCCATATTTCCGATACGAGCGCCGGCGCGGTAGGCCATGGCGATACCATCGCCGGTGGCGACATCCGGATTACTGGTATAGACGTAGACCTTGCCGGCACCTCCGGTCGCCAACAGGGTCGCTGGCGCCGCCAGGACTTCGACGCCGCCCTCGCGAAGAACATAGGCGCCAAGGCAGCGGTCCGGGCCGGGTAGGCCGAATTTCGCCGATTGGAGGAGATCAATGGCAAACGCGTCCTCGAAGACCGTGATCCCCGGGGTCGCGGCAACGGCCTCGAGCAGGGTTCGCATCATCTCGGAACCGGTGGCATCAACTGCATGGATGATACGCCGGTGGGAGTGGCCGCCTTCGAGGCCCAGGTCAACGTCATAGGCATCACTGGCATCGTCACGCAGCGTAAAGCGGGCGCCAAGATCGATCAGCTCGCGGATCCGGTCGGGCCCCTCTCGCACCACCAGATCAACGACCTCCCCATGGCAAAGACCGGCGCCGGCGCTGGTCGTATCGGCGGCGTGGAAATCGAACGAATCGTCCTGGCTCCAGACCGAGGCGACGCCCCCTTGGGCGTAGCGGCTCGAACCTTCAGGGACGGCCATCTTGGTCGCGATTGCGACCCGGGCCCCGCGTCGGGCGGCAGCGAGGGCGAAACTCAGGCCGGCGATTCCGCTGCCGAGCACCAGCGCGTCATAATCCTGTCTCATTGGGGTGGACGGAACCTTTCGGGTTGGAGTTGCCTCATGGCTGCGCTTGGGCTTTTCTGTTTCGGCGACTTGGGGGTCGCTCCGGGGAGGCCCTTGGTTTATGGACAGGGATACCGTGCTGGCAAGAGGGCTAAGGCGATCTATGGCTGCCGCGCTGGCGGGACTGCTGCTGGCGTGTGCTTGGCCGCGGCCGGCAGACGCCGAGGTCTATTCCTTTCGAGATCGGGGTGGCGTGCTCCATTTCACCAACGCCCCGACCGACATTCGCTTCAAACCGGCTGTTTTTTCCCGTCCCCGGCTGGGCCGTGTCCTGTGGACACCACGGCTTTCGCGGCGCCAGAGCACCGCCGTGGCGCCCGACGGCATCGACCATCTGCTCGACCGGGTTGCCCGCCGCCATGGGATCGATCGCGCGCTGGTTCATGCTGTGGCCCGGGCCGAGTCGAACTTCGATCCCTTCGCCGTTTCGCGGGCGGGGGCGCAGGGAATCATGCAATTGATGCCGGAAACGGCGCTTGAGATGGGCGTCGTAGATCCTTTTCGCATCGAACAGAACATCGAGGGTGGCGTAGGCTATTTGCGGCGTATGCTCGAGCGTTTCGATGGTGACGTCCGGCTGGCCCTGGCGGCGTACAACGCCGGTCCCGGTGCAGTCGAGCGCCATGGCAATATACCTCCCTTCCCGGAAACAGAGGAGTACCTGCGCCGTGTCTTCCTCTACCGGCAGGAGTTTCTGAGGTCGTCGTTGGCCGGTCGGGGCGGGGGGGCCTAGTCAAATGACCTCGCGTCGGTTTGATGCCTTCGATATTCCGAATCTTCTGACGCTCTCGCGGATCGCGGCGGCGCCGATTCTGGTCTGGCTGCTGATCGATCCCACCCCCATGCGCTCGAACCTGGCCACCGTGCTGTTCTTCCTCGCCTGCCTCAGCGATTGGCTCGACGGAAGGCTCGCCCGGCGGCGGGGCACCGTGACGAATATCGGCAAATTCCTCGATCCTCTGGCGGATAAGGTTTTGATCCTCTCGGCCCTGATCATGCTTTGCGCGGCAACCCTGGAACCAAGGGTCCCGGCCTGGATCGTCGTGTTGCTGACGGCGCGCGAGGTCGGCGTCACCACTCTTCGGGCCATCGCCAGCGATGAGGGGATCGTGCTCGGCTCCGAGGCATTGGGCAAGGCGAAGACCATTTTCGAGACGGTTGCTCTGGTCCCGCTGCTGGCCCATGCCTCGTTTGGGCCGTTCAACCTGCATGCCGCAGGTTTGGTTTTCCTCTGGTACGCCACGGCTCTCGCTCTCTGGTCGGGCATGACCTATCTCGTGAAGCTTGGGCGAGCCCTCCGAGAGCCTGCCACGAATGAGTCGGTTGTTTGATGGCAGCTTTCGGCCTTCCCCTCTTTGATGAGGATTGCTCGATTGCGTCATGGCGAGCAGCGGGGTACGAGGTCGAGCTACGGGCAGGTCAGTGATAGCTAGGTCCTGCGCAAGTGAGACTCGCGAACCCCGCCAGGCCCGGAAGGGAGCAACGG
>VFKT01000322.1 GCA_009885395.1 Deltaproteobacteria bacterium
CCACCCGGCGGCTCTTCTCGCCAAGATGGGTCCGCGCCACCCGCAGATCGTCGGGAGTTCGCGGTAGCCGAATCAGGGTTCCCGCCGGCAGCCTCGCCTGTCCCCGGACCGCCGCGGGCAGAATCGCCGGGTTGATGGCGACCATCTCTTCGAGCGTCATCCCCTGGCGCCGGGCAAAATCGCGCGCGTAGGTCGCCCCGGGCAAGCGATGGTCGCGCGTATTCGGTGCGGGCATATGCCTTATCACCCCAAAGTAGCGACCAGATTCACGCACGACATCGCCGGCGGCAAGGAACTCGGCATAGAAATTCCGCGAGGCAAAACCAAAAGTGCGCCCCTTGTAACGCCGCGCGATCACACCCATATCTTTGGTCCCGGTCTCGCGTACAGCCCGTCGCATGCCACCCGCGCCGTGGTTATAGGCCGTGATAGCAAGTCCCCAATTGCCGAGTGATGCGTAATCGCCGGCCAAATGTTCCGCTGCGGCCTGGGTGGCGCGCAGGGGGTCACGTCGTTCATCGATGGCTGAATTGATCTGCATATACTGACGACCCGTCGCGGGCATGAACTGCCAGGCTCCCGCTGCCCCGACCCGCGAATAGGCCTCAAGGTCAAAACAGGACTCGATCATCGGCAGGTCGGCAAGCCCGGTCGGCACGCCACGAGCTTCGAAAATATCCTGCATCCGCGAAAGGTAGCCGCTACGTCGGGCGAGACCGGCGGCAAAGCGCTCCCGGAGTCCGCTTTGCGATCGCAATCGGAGCGCCGCATTGCGGAAGCGATTCCGTCCGCCCGGAAGGTGGGCCGCCTTGCGGGCGATCATCCGTTCCGACGCGCTGAGCGCCTTCGAATCTGGACCCTTCTGGTGCGCCTTCTCGAGGGCGCTGAGGATGCGCGCCTTCGATCGGCTGACGCGCCCTTCGCGCTCGCGTGTATGCCGCGCCATGGCTCGCCCATCGGGTCCGACCTGGTCGCGCAGGTCGACGACTTCGTAGACGACATCGAGGTGTTCGTTGTCGTGCCAGGCAACTTGATGCTCGGACCAGCGGGCAAACACGTTGCGCCAGAACGCGACCGCGGGCTCAAGGCCTGCCGGCCGCGGAAAGGGGCTCGCCTGCGCCGACGAAAAAA
>VFKT01000125.1 GCA_009885395.1 Deltaproteobacteria bacterium
CCCGAGGCCATTGTGCGCCTATGAGCCACCCCGGATCAATCGATTTTGAGCAGCCCGGCGAAGGATTCTGCTGGCGTCTGCGGAGATGGGTCGGAGCCGTGCCGAACTCAGCCCGTGGTGGCGCCAACGCGGGGCCGGCCGCTGCCGCCAAAGGGCGTGCGGCCGCCGAGGCGACCCTCCTGACGACCGCGCTCGGCATCGGTGGTCTGCACGTAGAGCACAGCTAGCGCGCCGGGGCTGCAGGCCGCGCGATCCGCGGCCAGTTGCCGCGCACCGAGCCGAGCGACCACCGCCCCATCCGGGGGACAGTGGACCAGGCTGAGAACGCGCGCCCCAACGTCCGCCAGCGCCGGGTAACGCCCCGGACCATCGCCGATCAGCAGGTTGCGGCGCGTAGATGCGCTCATCAATTCGGCGATCAAGTCTTCCGGCGTGCCACAACTCACCTCGCGCAGGGGGCGCAAGCGCGGCCGCGGCGTCGCCTCGACCACGATCTCGAAAGGTTGGCTATGCACTTCGCCCCGCCGGGCATCCAGACACGGCCAGAGCAGCGTGCCCGCTTCCAGGTCGGGACCGGGCAGCGCCAGCGCCGCCTCGGCGAGAGCCTCGAGCGTTGGAACTCCCGCAACCGGCAACCCGAGCGCGAAAGCGAGCCCCTTGGTCGTGGCCATCCCGACGCGCAGCCCGGTGAAGGAGCCAGGTCCGATCGACACCGCAAAGGCCCCGAGATCACAAAAACCGAGGCCCGCTTCGATGAGCAGGCAATCGATGTTCGCCAGCAGCCGCTCCCCCTGGCGCGGCCCAACCGGCGCGGCCGAGACGGCGAGCGTGACCCCTCGATCCAGGTCTACGATCCCCAGCGCGCAGACCTGCGTCGAAGTATCGAGGCCCAGAACAAGCACGCCCGAAACCGCTTCCGTCTCAGCCGGTGACGAGGCGATGAATATCGTTGAAGAGAGCGAAACCCATCAACGAGACCAGGAGCACCACCCCGACCTGCATCGCCAGATCGCGCACCCGTACCCCGAGCGGACGCCGGGTGATGCTTTCGATCGCCAGGAAGACCAGCTGTCCACCGTCGAGCACAGGGATAGGAAAGAGGTTCAGAACACCCAGATTCACGCTGAGCACCGCCATGAAGGCGAGCAGCGCACCGATGCCCGCCTGTGCCTGGTCACCCGCGAGGTTCACGATCATGATCGGGCCGCCGAGGCTTGATGCCGGCACCACCCCCTGCACCAGCTTGACCAGCGACATGACGGTCAGCTCGATCACCTCGATCGTGCGCCAGAAGCCTTCGCGGATCGCTTCGAGCGGACCCAGGCTTTCTGTGAGGATCGCACCCGAAGGTCCAACCCCGATGACCCAGCTGGCGATCTTTTCGCCAAAAATCGTCGAACCTTCGGCGTCCTTCGGCGTCAGCTCGATTTGGCGGCTCTTGCCGCCGCGTTCGATTTCAAGCTTGAGACTGCGCCCGGCGCTGGCACGCACGGCTTCGGAGAGTTCATCCCATTCGCCGGTCGGCCGCCCATCGACCGCAACGA
>VFKT01000346.1 GCA_009885395.1 Deltaproteobacteria bacterium
CCGCAGCGTAAGCAGAAATTCCATCCGCTCATTGGCCGCCGATTTCGTGCCGCGGTCGTCTTCTGGCATGGGCGTAACAGCTCAAATCTGCGCTGGCGCGCAGGCCAACAATCTCGATCGTCTGCGGCTCGACCCGGCCCTGCCAGAGGTTCGATCCGGGGAAGGTGAGGGTGACGCGCTCTGCCTTGGGCCCGAGTGGAGAACCGAGGTGAACCTTGATTGCCGTAAGCCGGAGCGGCGCGAACCCGACCTTCAGCCAGGAGACGGTAACCGGCTCTCCGAGGAGGCGCGAGGCAAGATGGTTGGCGAGCAATCGTCCGAGAGTCGGCGCCACCGTGATCAGCGCGATCACCGCCATCGCCGAGAGTACGGCGAAGATCGCAAGGCGGCTCCGCCAACGCGAATTTTGGTGCGCCTCTGGCGTCGACTTCGGGGTCAAGGTTGTCGGTTCCAAGACACGGGCAACGTCAAGCCAAGACCTTGCGGCGCAGACATCAGGCTTGAGAGCAAGGCTACTGCCCTGGCCGCGGCAGCAGGGTCGGGGGCTGGATCCCGATCAGGCGACTTTGTTGACGTTGGTCGCCTGCGGACCTTTGTCGCTGGGCGAGACCTCGAACGAAACCGAATCGCCCTCGGCCAGGGATTTGTAGCCATCGCCCTCGATCGCCGAGTAGTGGACAAAGACTTCGGGGCCGTCGTCCTGGATGATGAAGCCAAAACCTTTGGCGTTGTTGAACCATTTTATTTTTCCGCTTGGCATTTAGTTCTCCTTGCTCGGGGTCGGTCTTGAAAGGCTTCGACCTTCAATTGCGGCGGTGATAGCAGAGGTCGTCGGCGAGGGGAAACGATTCGTCAGTCTTGGAGGGGAAGAATCAAACGGTAGGCTGAAGGTCCGCGCTGGATGACAAGCCGGACCCGGTCGGCGCGGCGCAGGCGGCGCAGCGCGCGGTCCAGGTCGTCACGGTTTCGGGTCTCGACGTCCTCGATCGCCAGCAGCCGGTCGCCGACCTTGAGCCCGGCTCGGGCAGCCTTTGTGCCGGGCCGAACGGCTGCCAGCCGGAGTCCACCTTGCGCCCCGAGGCTTTCGACGCGGATGCCAATCCGGGACCACGCCAGGGTGTCGAGATGCTCCGACGTCAGGCTGCTCGCGGTGATGCGGGCCGTGAAGGCCTCGCTGCCGCGCTGCAGCTTGAGCTGCAACCGGCCACCCTCGGGCACCGCCAAAAGGCGTTCCTCGACCGCATCTGCTTCCTTGGCCCGATGGCCGTCGATCTCCACCACGACATCGCCGCGTGCGATCCCGGCCTCGGCAGCCGGGCCTGCTGCATCCACCCAGCTCACCAGAGCACCGTGCTCGACATCGAGATCAAGGGCCTGCGCCAGTTCGGGATCGAGGGCCTGGACCTGCAGCCCGAGCCAGCCCGGCCGGACTTCCCCGTGCTCGATCAGTTGACGCACGACCTCGTTGGCGCGCTCGGCCGGAATTGCAAAACCGATATTTTGCGCGCCCTGGTAGATTGCCGTGTTGATGCCGACCAGCTCGCCGGTGGCGTCGAGCAGCGGGCCCCCTGAATTGCCCGGATTGATCGAGGCGTCAGTCTGGATGAAATCGAAGAAGCTGCGCTTTGGCGTCCGTAGCGAACGATTGATGGCGCTGACTACCCCCGTCGTGACGCTATGGGAGAAGCCGAAGGGGTTGCCAATGGCAATGACGGGTTCGCCGATCATCAGGTCGGCAGCGGTGCCGAAGGCAAGATACGGAAAATTCAGGCCTTCGATTTTGAGCACGGCCAGATCGGCGTCATTATCGGTGCCGATGAGTCGGGCTTCGAATTCCCGCTCGTCGGCAAGCACGACCCGGATGCGCTGGCCGCGTGTAACCACATGCGCGTTCGTCACGACAAAGCCATCCGCGCGCACCATCACGCCTGAGCCGAGACTGGCCCGCCGGAAGCGCCGGTTGGGTGGGCGTAGCTCGAAAAACTCGCGGAAATACTTATCGAATACGGGATCACGCTCTTCGCTGATCTCCTCGGTGGCGATATTGACCACCGCCGGCTGCGCCAACTCGACCGCTTCCACGATCGCGGTCCGGCGACGGGGGTCTGCTGGGGCGGATGTTGCGCCTGCGGGCAGCACGGCAGCGATGAGCAACCATAAAAGAGCGGGCATGAGGACTGGCCGGCGAGGGCCCTTGCACCCACGCGACCAGGTAGGACGGATCTCTACAAAGTTCGCCGGCACGAGGGCCGCTCGGCGAGGGCCGGCGAACACCCGTGGCGCCGGGCTCACAAACAGACCGGCGCCGTCAGCGCACATCGACGCCGGCCCGTCGCGCCAAGGCAAGCGATGTATTCAGGCCGGTTCACGGGGCGCTCTCACCGCGCGCCGGAGCTGGCGCGTTGCGCTGGCAGGACGGCCTCGTCCTGAACCTCAAGATAGGTGTAGCTGGTCAGGCCCTGCTCGTAACGTCGCCGCAGCCGTGCCGACTCCTCCACGGTGATGCGACCGTCGCGCAAGGCCGCCTCGATCGCCCGCCGGGCACGTTCGACCAACTCGGCGCGTGAGAACTGTACATAGCCCAGCACTTCCTCGACGGTATCGCCTTCCACCAGATGCTCGATCTGAATCCGGTCCTGGTCGTCGAGCCGGACATGGACGGCGTCGGTGTCGCCAAAGAGGTTGTGCAGGTCGCCGAGGATTTCCTGGTAGGCGCCGACCAGGAAGACCGCGAGATAGTAGGGTGAACCATCGAGCGGGTGTAGTGGCAAGGTATGCTTGACGTCGCGTCGGTCGATGAAGAGGTCCATCTTACCATCGGAGTCGCATGTCAGGTCGGCGATGATCCCGCGCCGCGTTGGCCGCTGGGCAAGCCGGTGTATGGGCATCACGGGGAAAAGCTGCTTTACGGCCCAGTGGTCGGGCGCGGATTGGAAGACCGAAAAATTCCCGTAGTAGGTGTCGGCCATGGCGCGCTCAAGGCCCTCGAGTTCTTCCGGAACGTAATCGAGTTCAGCGGCGTATCTCTGGATCTTTTCGCAGCAGATCCAGAACAGGCGTTCGCAGCGGCCGCGCGTCGCCAGGTCGAGATAGCCGAGGTTGAAGAGTAGAAGGGATTCCTCCTTCGCGGCAAGAGCGTCATGGTACGCCTCAATAACATTTTTACGAGAAGTTGATTGCCAGGCCTCGTAGAGAGTGTGAACGACCTTATGTTCGTCTTCGCCGGGTGGAACCGGAAGCTCGCGCGGTACGACTTCGTTTGAGCCAAGTACGTTGAAGACCAGCAGCGAATGATGTGCGACCATGGCGCGGCCCGTCTCGGTGATGATGTCGGGATGTGCCAAGCCCTTTTCGTCGCAAGCCTCGCTGACGGCCGAGATGATATCGCGGGCATACTCGAGGTTGGTGTAGTTCATTGACGAGGCAAAATTGGTCTGCGAGCCGTCGTAGTCGACCCCAAGCCCACCACCAACGTCGAGGTATTTGAGACCGGCCCCAAGTTCGACCAGGCCAACGTAGAAGCGGGTCGCTTCCTGGACCGCCTCGCGGACCGCTCGGATCGAGGTGACCTGCGAGCCGATATGGAAATGCAACAACTCGAGGCAATCAAGCATATTGGCCGCGCGCAGGCGATCGACCGTCATCATCAACTCGTCAGCCGTCAGTCCAAATTTGCTTCGGTCGCCACCCGATTCAACCCAGCGCCCGGCACCTTTGGCTGCCAGCTTGGCGCGCACGCCCAGGTGAGGGCGGATGCCGAGATCGTTTGCCACGTCGATCGCAAGCTCAAGTTCACGGAAGCGGTCGAGCACAATGATTGGTGTGCGCCCGAGCTTCTGGGCGAGCAGTGCGATTTCCATGTAGGCGCGGTCTTTGTAGCCGTTGCAGATGATGAGAGCGTTGGGGTCGTCGGCGATCGGCAGGATCGCCAGCAACTCTGGTTTGCTGCCGGCCTCCAGACCAACGCCCCATTTCCGGCCAAGATCGACGACCTCCTCGACCACGTGACGCTGCTGGTTGACCTTGATCGGGTACACCGGCCGGTGCTTGCCCTTGTAGGAATGCTCTTCGACCGCGTTCTGAAAACATTCGCAAAGGTCGCGGATCCGCGTGGCGAGGATGTCGGAGAATCGGACCAGCACCGGGACGTGCAAGCCGCGCAGGCGGAGATACTCCACCAACTCGTAGAGATCGACGTTTGGGCCGGTGGGCCCGCGCGGCCGGATCGCCACGTTGCCCTTCTGGTTGACCGTGACGAAGCCCGAGCCCCAGGCGTGAACATCATAAAGATCGATTGCGTCCTGGATGCTCCATCCCGCCATGGACGGCGCCCATAGCAGAGCGTCAGGGGGTCGCCACGCGATCCACCGCAGACGGCAGGATCAAGAGCAGCGAATCGAGGCGTCTTATCGGCTCGGCGAGGATGGGGCGGAGAGCCAGGCACTCCTGCTCGACGGCGGCGATTTCGTCGTCGCGGATCGCGGCTCCAGCGGCGCGCAACTCCTTGAGTTGCTCAAGCGTTTGGGCCATTTCGAGTTCAAATCGTAGCAGCGCCGCATGGGCGCGATTGGAGGCAGCCGCGGCGGTCTGGTCCGCGATCGCAGCAAGCTTTTTTTCGAGCCAGGGCCTGAGTCCCACCGCGAGGGCTTCGAATTGGATCGCTCGAAGCGGCCGGCAACTCCGGGCGAGGGCGATGCCGTCTGCCGGCTCAAGCGTCCGCACGCCGCGGCGGTCGGCCCGCAGCACCAGAGGTGTGGGTTGGAGGAAGCGGCCAGCCGCCAGGCCTGCTGGGGCGGGCGCCTCGATCACGACCAGAGCGAGCAGGGCGGGGAGATCGGCGTCGCCGATCAGCGTGGCGATTGAAGCGCGGCCCTCGGGCGCGGCGGCGATGGCCTCGACCAGGGCGTCGACGGTCGGGTGGTCGGAGGTCAGGAAGGCCAGATCCTCGCGGATGAGAGCGACCGAACGATCAAAGGTGGCGCGCAATCCGCCCTCGGGGATACCGGGCACATGCTCCACCCAGGCCTCGTCGGTCGAGAGATGAAAGCGGCCGCCACCGAGATCCTCGAGCGTGGCGCCGAAGCTGGAGAGCGCCTGGTCGAGAAAGTTTCGCAGGTCGGGCTCTGGCGCCATGAGCTGCTCGACCAGGCGGCTGCCCTCTTCGATGCGACGCGCATTGTGTTCGAGTAGTCGGTCGCGGCCGAGCCGGTAGCGCTCCTCCAGGATTTGATGCCGCGCCGCAACGCGGTGGAGGAGGTCTTCGAAGAGCGGGTCGGGGACGGGGACGTCAGCCGTAGGGGTCGGGTCTCGATCAAGCCATGGCTCGATCTCGGTCGTGAATTCGCGCAGGACGGCACCCGCAGCAGGTCGTGGTTGCGAGAAGGCATCCAGACCTTCGTGGAAGAGCCGTGCTCGGCGCTCGCCCGCTGTCCCCGCAAGAAACGGAACCTCGATCAAAACGTCACTCAGGCGTCCGATGCGGTCGAGGCGACCAATCCGCTGTTCTAGGACATCGGCATCGTCGGGCAGGTCGAAGAGCACCAGACGCTGTGCCCGCTGCATATTCCGGCCCTCGCTGCCGATCTCGGAGCAGAGCAGCAGCCGCGCTCCCTCCGGATCGTCGAACCAGGCCGCGAGCCGATCGCGTTGCATCAGGCTCAGCTCCTCGTGGAAAAGCGCGGTCTCGATCCGGAGCTTCGCCGCAAGGGCGGTCTCGATGGCGCGGATCTGGTCCGGCCGGCGGCAGATCACCATGATTTTTTCATTCGGATTTGCACGCAGCAGATCCACCAGCCAGTCGATCCGCGCGTCGTCCGTGTAGTCGGCTGGATTCGCGTCGGGGTCGCCCATCTGTGCGGGTTTCGAATCGAGCCGGTGCAGCCCGACCTGCCGCTGTGGAAAGCCGCCGACAGCCGCGCGCGTCGAACGGAAGACGACCCGGCCGGGACCGTGGCGATCGAGCAGGGCGCGACCGAGCTGATCCCGTTCGCGAGCGTCACCGCCGAGCGCAGCCGCAGCCCGTCGCGCCAGACTTCCGCCGGGATCGGCGGGCAGACGCTCCAATAAATCGTCGGGCAGCGGCTTGTTGAAATCAAGTATGATATCGACGAGGTCGGCAAGTGCCGTCCATCCCGCCTGTTCGGCTTCGAGCCGGATCGGGTCGTTGAAGCGATGCGGGTCGAGCAGTCGCAGTCGCGCGAAATGGCCGAGCATGCCTTCGCGCTCCGGCGTCGCGCTCGCCAACAACAGGGCCGGCGAACGCTGGCCGAGTCGATCAACCAGATTCCAGGCCACACTCGGCTTGTCCGGGCTCCAGCGCAGTCGATGCGCCTCGTCCACCACGACGACATCGAAGCCGGCGAGGATGGCCTGCTCGGCACGCGTGGGATCGCTGAGCAGCAGGTCCAGGCTGGTCAGAATCAGGGCATCGTCGAGAAAAGGATTGCCATCCGGGGCGCTTGCCGCCGCCTGTTCGCAGCGCTCCTTGTCCAGCAGGGTTGGCCAGATCGCGAAGCGACGCGCCAGCTCGACCAGCCATTGGTGGATCAGGGCCTCGGGCACGAGAAAGAGCACGCGTGAGGCCCGACCTGTCCGCAACAGGCGATGGACGATCAGCGCCGCCTCGATCGTCTTGCCGAGGCCGACCTCGTCGGCGAGCAGCACGCGCGGTGCGCGCCGGTTGGCGACCTCATGCACCACCCGGAGCTGGTGCGGCAGAAGCTGGATCCGGCCGCCGCGCAAACCGCGCAGCTTTGAACCTTCGGCCAGGGCGCGCAGACAGAGGGCCTCGAGTCGGAGCGCCAGGCGTTGCGGTGTGTCTACCGGCCCGCGGCGGAGTTGCTCTTCGAGACTCGACTCGGGCCCCTGGTCGGCCAGTTCCGATTCATCGATCGACCCATTTGCCGTTTCGTAGAGCAGCCGCGCACCGCATTGTTGGATCGCCTCGATCCGCAGCTTGCGCCCGTCACGGAGGGAAATTGTTTCCCCTTTGGCGAACTGCACCCGCTTGAGCGGGGCGGAGCGGGCGATGTAGCGACGGCGGAGTTCGACCAGGCGGAACTCGATCTCCACCTCTTTATCGTCGCATCCAAGGACGAGGCCGAGCCCCAGTTCGGGCTCGGTTTCGCTCACCCATCGCTGACCCGCTGCAAACCGCATCCAGCAGGCTGTAGCAGGCAGCAGAACGGTGCCATGTCGCAGCGTCTCGCGGTGGGCTGGCGGGGGGTGCTCGGCTTGAGGCTCCGGCAGCCCGTTGCGTCGGACGGCCTCCGAAGATCAGTGCGGCGCGCGCAGGGCGGCGGCGGCATCGCCGGGCGGCGCAGCGGTGGCGAAGAGTCGCACCCGCGCGGCCGTGAGCTCGATCAATGGGTTCCGTCGAAAGCCGGCCACTTCGGCAATCTCGAAGGGGGCACTGCTGCTTGCCGCGTCGCCGCCAAAACGTCCGACGAGCCAGTTGAGGAGTTCTGTCAACTCGCGGTCATCGAGTTGCGACTGGGCGACGCCGGGCACTCGCACGAGGTACTCTCGACCTCCTGGACGGTCGAGGATCGCACCCACCACGCCATTGATGCGCGGCACGATATCGCCCGTCGCCTCACCATTTGCGCGATGGCAACCCTGGCATTGCGTGGCGTAATTGGTCGCCGGGGGAAAAGCCGTCGCTGGCGTCGCAACGAGCAGGCCGAGCAGCAGTAACGTCGCGCATGGAAATATCGTCGAGCCGGGCCAGCCCTGCCGCGATTTTGCGGGGAAGTAGCCCTGTGGCGTTGTGGCTCTGCTGTCATTGGCGTGCAAGGCCGACGCTCTCTCGACCGTCAAGCCTCGGCAGGCCCAAGCACGATCGAAACCGAGCAATGCACGGCGCGGCTCTTGGTGCCAAAACACCACAACAGGTCGTTGTTCTGGAAGAGCACATAGGGCGGTTTCTCCCGTTCCGTGCGCCGGCATTGGCAGCTCATGCAGAGGGTGGAGCCACAGCAATCGTTGTAGGAGACAACGTAGTCACGGCCGTCGGCCGGATTACGGCAGGTGCCGATCCAGGTGATCAAGGACATTTCGGTACCCGGCGGGCAGGCACTCTGGGTGCCGCCGCAGCAGGCGCAAAGGAAGCCATCAATGGCGCAATGCCGCCAATAATTGCAGTCGGTCGGGTCACCGGCCGGGCCTTCGACCAGCGCATCGTCGGGCACGTCGTCGTTCGAGGTGGTGGCGTGGCCGCGCGCCACCGGCAGGAGTGGCAGCACGCCCGTGCCGACGAGCAGGCTGCCGAGGCGGGTGAGAGCGCTCCGCCGCGAGGTCCGGCTTGCGAGCCGCCGCGCCATCCGCTCGGTCCACCAATCCAATAATCCACTAGCGGGGACTGTGGTCCTCATCATGATTCTCCGTTGGTGACGGCGCTTGCCGCCCAATCTTGCAGCGAGGCGACGCCGCGCTCGTCGGCTTCGAGAAGACTCTCCAGATGCTCTCGGCTGTTCACCAGACCTTTCGAGCGGACCTGCCCGGCCGGGTCAAGGAGCACCGCCCAGGGCAGACGTGGAACCCGGAACGCCAGCCCCAGGGCCGTCGAGACGACGTAGGGAAAGCGGCCAAGATCCTGAGCTTGGACGTAGCCGGCGTGGTCCTCGCCAAGGCCGTCGCCCGCCAACACGACTTCGAGTTTCGAGCGCTCGGCGGCGCGCAGGGATTTGAGCGCCGGCAGCAACTCTTTACAAACCGGGCAGGTCGGCGAGAGGAAAAAGAGCAGGGTGCTCCGGCCATCGGTCCGGGCCGCGCCGATTTCGATCGACTGGCCATCAAGCGTCTCGAGTTCGATCCGCGGTGCGGCCTGTCCGACTTCCGGTCCATGCGGCAGGGCCAGCGCGCCGACGGGGGCGATCCTGGCGTGTAGCACGCCGATTTGGCGGGCGAGTGCCAGCACGGCAGCGGCCAGCAGCAGGACCAGCAGCCAGAGCAGGCCGGTCGAGAGCAGCAATGCGGTGGGGGTACTCATGCCTGGTCGCGTCTCCCGGAGCGGCGCGATCGGTTTGAGTCGGGTGCAGAGGCTTGTGTTCTTGTTTTCATGGTTGATCGGCGCTCTCTATGCACGGGTCTCGGCGCGCAATCGGGCGCTTTCCGGAGCATTGGCCAGGAGATGCTCGATCGCGGCACGCAGCAGGATCGTCGCCAGCACGGCCAGGGCGGTGGTCGCCAGATCCAATTTCGTCAGCGGCCTCGATGGCGCGGGCAGGGCCGCCGCCAATGCAGCGGTGACGAGGACCGCATTTCGGACGACCAATGCTGGCCCGAGGCTGTGGTGGCGGGCCGGGCCGCCGCAGCCGCAGTCGAGGTCGCGTCGGCCACGTAGGAGATTGACGGCGATCGCGGCGCCATAGAGGCCGAGCAAAGCTGCGCTGCCGAGACCTGCGACAAGGGCCAGCCCGGCCTCTTCCCCGCCCAGCATGGAAACAAATGCCGAGCTCAGGAGGGCTGCGGCAAGCGCTGTTTCGAGTGCGGTGAGTGCGACGACGCTTGCCGACAGAAAGCTTCCGGGTACCAATTGATAGGCCGCAAGTGTCCGCAGAAATCCCTGTCGATCGCGAAGTTTATCGATGGCGGATTCGGCGAGCACCCAGGCCAACGTGAGTCGCAAAACATTGGAGACGACGGGATCCATTGAAGTCCTGTGTCGGGACTAGGGCTTCGCCAGCAAGCCCAGCGCGACCCCGGGTCCGGCGACATCGCCGAGGCGCTCGCCCGTGAGGGCATCGTGCACCATCACGGCCGGCGGGATCATTGCCGCGACGATCAGCCGGGGCTGGTTGTCGGGGGTGACGAGGATGCCGTCAGCGCCGGGGTTCGGCAGGAGGGTCTCAAGCGCCCACGAGGCTGCCCGCTCGCCAAAGGTTTCGCTGCCGAGCCGGGCCTGGTCGCGCAGGAAGCTGGCGATCGGGTTGCCGACCTCGATTTGCGCGAGCCGCGCGTGGCTTTTGAGATCGAAGACCCAGATTTCGCTGCCTGCGTCTTTGTGGGTATCGGGGCCGCCCTGATGGACCAGCGCGAAGAGGCGCCCGGAGCCGGGGTGGACGGCAAGCACC
>VFKT01000041.1 GCA_009885395.1 Deltaproteobacteria bacterium
GGCATGGAAGGCATGGGCGGTGGCATGGGTGGAATGGGCGGAGGCATGGGCGGCATGGGTGGCATGGGCGGCATGATGTAAGCCAGCCCTTCCAGGCTTGCTGAATCAGGCAAAGGCGCGGGACCGCTAGGTCTCGCGCCTTTGTTGTTTTCGGACAAGCGCACCACCCAAGCCGCAAACGTGTTGACTCGGCATGGGCCCGACTCTAGGAGCTTGGCCGGGACCACGCCCTGCCGCTCCCGAGGCCGTTCTCTCCCGATCCTCTTTTATGTTCGACAGTCTTTCCGACAAGCTCGATACCGTCGTCCGGCGCATCCGCGGCCAGGCCCGCCTCACCGAGAGCAACATCCAGGACGCCCTCGCCGAGGTGCGCACAGCGCTGCTTGAGGCCGACGTCCATTTCCAGGTCGCCAACGATTTCATCGAAAGCGTGCGTCAGCGCGCGCTCGGGCACGACGTCCTGAAGAGCCTCAGCCCCGATCAGCAGCTCGTCAAGATCGTACACGAGGAGTTGGTCAAGACGATGGGCGGCGCGCGCGGCGCGCTCGATCTCGGCGGCGCAGCACCGGTGGTCTTGATGCTGGTCGGGCTACAGGGCTCGGGCAAGACGACCACCGCGGCGAAACTGGCGCGGCTCCTGCAGCGAACTAGGGGCCGCCGACCCTTTCTCGTGCCGCTCGATCTCTCCCGCCCCGCCGCCATCGCGCAGCTGAAGACCCTCGCCGGGCAAGTCGGCGTCGGCTGCGGGGTCTTCGACACGCCGGAAGATCCTTCGGGCGACCCGGCCGCCTTGGCGCGGCAAGCCATCGACCAGGCGCATCGGTCCGGCTTCGATACCGTCATCCTCGACACGGCCGGCCGGTTGGCGATCGACCGAGCCTTGATGGCCGAATTGGTGCGGATCCGCGATGTGGCACGGCCGCGCCAGACCCTGTTGGTGGCCGACGCCATGACCGGCCAGGACGCAGTCAACACCGCGCGCAGCTTCAACGAAGGCGTTGGCATCGACGGCGTGGTGCTGACCAAGATGGAAGGCGATGCCCGTGGCGGAGCGGCGCTTTCGCTGCACGCCGTCACGGGGCGTCCGCTGCTGCTCATCGGCGTCGGCGAAAAGCTCGAAGCGCTGGAAGATTTTCACCCCGACCGCACCGCGTCCCGGATCCTCGGCATGGGCGATATGCTCTCGCTGATCGAGAAGGCCCAGTCCGCCTACGACAGCGAAGAAGCCGCCAAACTCCAGGAAAAGCTCCGCAAAGACACCTTCACCCTCGAAGATTTCCGAGACCAGCTCCGGGCGGTCAAAAAAATGGGTTCGGTAGCCGACCTGATCGGTCTCATGCCCGGCATGAAGAAGCTCGCAAAATCCCCGGATCTTGCGGGGGCCGACCGGGAACTGGTCCGGATCGAGGCCATGATCGACTCGATGACCCGCCAGGAACGGCAAAACCACCTGATCCTGAACGCCAACCGCCGCAAACGCATCGCGCGCGGCAGCGGCACCTCGGTGGCGGACGTGAACCGCTTCCTCAAACAATACCAGCAGACACGAAAAATGATGAAGTCCTTGACCAAGGGAGGCGGACGCGGTCTTCTTGCCCAGTTGGGGATCGGACGCTAACAGGGAAGACTTCCGCGGCCTCCACCTCGTCTGGTGGACTTTCGCGGTCCGCGCGCAGAATTCAGGAGAGACGGAAAACCATGTCAACAAGGATCAGGCTGGCCCGGCACGGCAGCAAGAAACATCCGTTCTACAGAATCGTCGCCGCTGACATCAATGCACCCCGTGACGGTCGTTTTCTTGAGCAGATCGGCCATTACAACCCGCTCTCAAACCCGGTCGATGTCCGCATGGACGAGACGATTCTGCGTAAATGGCTCGGTCGCGGGGCGCTCCCCACCGAAACCGTCGCGCGCTTGATCAAGAAGGCCGGAATCACCCGCGCAGCGCCCGCTGCCCAGACCGTGGAGGCATGATGAAGGAGCTAGTCGAAATGCTCGCCAAGCACCTCGTCAACAA
>VFKT01000082.1 GCA_009885395.1 Deltaproteobacteria bacterium
GACGGCGAGCACGACGACGGCGAGCACGACGACGGCGAGCACGACGACGGCGAGGACGACGACGGCGAGGACGACGACGGCGAGGACGACGACGGCGAGCACGACGACCACGGGTCGGGTGGCTACGGTTCCGCACACCGGGCTTTCATGCAGCCCGTGTCGAGTCTGCTCGACTGACCCTCGGCTGGCTCACCAGCAACCCCGCGCGGCGCATGCCCTCTCGAGGATTTGCGCGGCGCGCTTTTCTTCCCTCCGGATGGGGCGAGGACACCGCCCCGGATCGGTTGCCGAGCGAGTTCGCTCCCCGCTCGGCACCACCGGGGCGGTCGCTTCAGATGTTGACGCGAATCCGGAGCTCGACGAATCGACCTTCGGGGATTTCCAGAGTATCCACCAACGAACTCGCGTTCCGCAGCAGCATTCCGAAGAAGCGTCCCCGCCATTTCTGTAGCGTCAGCGCCTGCCCCGGAGCCACGGTGAGCCGCGACACGAAGTACCAGGTGTCGTCGTCGGGGAGGGCGAGCCCGTTGGCCCGGCAAAACAGGACGAGATCGCCGAATTTCAGATTCTCGGTGAATCCGACCCGCATTGCCACCCGGACGAATCCCGAGCGAAGCGGACGCAAAGTGGCCCGGTCCTCCGGCCTGACCCGAGGCTGGTCGACCGGCACGATCGAAAGCAGCACCACCTGCTGGTGAAGAACCCGTCCCACCCGGAGATCGCTGAGAAGAGCGAGCGGTGGGGAATTGAGGTTGCTCGTCAGATACACGGCTGTGCCCGGGATGCGCAGAGTCGGGTTGGCTGAGGCTTCGTCAATCGCTGTATCAAGAGTTGATTGGCGGGTGCTGAGGCGCCGATCGAGGGCTTGCCAGCCGCGGTTCCAGGTGTCCATCGTCAAAAAGACCAGCACGGCAATGGCCAGAGGTACAAAGCCTCCAGAGTCGATCTTTTCGAGGTTGGCAACGAAGAAGGCGAGATCCACCGCCAGCAGGAAGGGCACGATCAAGAAGATGATCGCCCGGGGCCAATTGAGCCGCGTATGGGCTACCCGGGCGAAGAGGAGAGTCGTGGCGACCATGGTCCCGGTCACGGCGATGCCATAGGCAGAGGCGATGGCGGCCGACGATTTGAAGCCGACCACCACTGCGATCGAGAGCAGGGCAAGCGTCATATTCACAGAGGCCAGATAAATCCGGCCACGCGTCTGCTGCGAGGTGTGGACCACTCTCAGCCGGGGCAGCAAGCGCAACTGAACCGCCTGCTGGGTAAGCGAAAAGGCGGCGCTGATGAGGGCCTGCGAGGCAATCACGGTGGCGACCGTCGCCAGCAGCACCAGTGGCAATTGAAAACTGCGGGGTGCCAGATCGAAAAACGGATTTTTGCCGAGTGAACCTGATTCGAGTGAGAGTGCGCCTTGACCAAAATAGTTGAGCAAAAGCGCGGGCAATACGATCAGGTACCAGCCGCGCTGGATGGGGCGACGACCAAAATGCCCGAGGTCGGCGTAGAGCGCTTCGGCGCCGGTGATGGCGAGCACGACGCCGGTGAGTGTCGCCAGCACACCGAGGGGGTGGCTTGCCATCAAGTCGATCGCGCAGCGCGGATCGAAGGCCCAAAGCACTTGCGGTTGACGGAGTATGGCCGGCAGCCCGAGCAAGCCGATGGTGGCAAACCAGAGCGCCATGGCGGGTCCGAAGAGTCGCGCGATCCGACCCGTTCCCCGACTTTGCAGACTGAAGAGGCCGATCAGGATCAGGACCGTGATCGGCACCACCCAGGCGTCGAGTCGGTCGGTGATCAGGCCGAGTCCTTCGACCGCAGAAAGCACTGAAATAGCAGGTGTGATGATGCCGTCGCCATAGAGCAGTGCAGCACCTGCCATGCCGAGCGCCAAGAGCCAGCCGCGAGAGGATCCGCCGGACTGATCCGCGCGACGGCCCAGGGCGAGTGCCAGCAGGGCCAGCACGCCGCCCTCGCCCTGGTTGTCGGCCCGGAGCACCAGGGCGAGATATTTGAGTGAAACCACGATCAGCAGCGCCCAGGTGATGAGCGAGAGGATGCCCAGCACCTCGTCCGAGGTGGGCGTGCCGTCCGTGGTCAAGCGCAAGGAGGCGCTGAAGGCGTAGAGCGGTGAGGTGCCAATATCGCCGTAAACGACCCCCAACGCCCCCAGCGTCAAAGCTGTTTTTTTGGCCCGGCCCGGCCCGGGCCCTTCGGCCTGCGGCGGGGCTTGTGGGACGACGTCGGGCACACCGACCTTCTTACGACCTCTTCTGGTCGGGAGCGAACGCGGCGCAGCCTGTCCTGTACCGTCGAGCGATGGGTCGTTTCGGATGGCCTGCCGGCCTCATCAGAGCACGGGCGCGGGTGTACGCAGCCGCCGGCATTTCTGGAGCTGAGGGCAGATCAGTAGGCGGCGGCCTCCAGTCCGTCGAGGAAGGCGCCGCTTGGCGAGCCAGTCAGATAGAGCCGGTCGGCCAGTGCGAAGGTGACGCTGTTGTCCCGTTTCAGTTGGATGTCCTTGCCGGCGAAGGCAGCGCCGGTGACCGATGTGCCCCGGCCGAAGGAAATATTGCCATTGACTGCCCAGATGGTGCCGACCCATTCGCCATCGGAACTGAGCAGGACGCGTCGTCCGTGCGCTTCCAGATAGATATCGGTGGCGTCACCGCCGGCCAGATCGATAGTCAGACCGCGCCCGAAGATGGCATCGCTGCCGACGAAGATTGCGATTTCGCCCCCGCTCAGGTTGAGTTTGAGCACGAGGTCGCGCCCGGCGCGGATCGAGTCAAAGAAATAATCTCCGGAGGCCAGCGCGAGTTGGTTCCCCGTGCCGAGGTTCATGGAGCCGTAGACCCCAGGCGCGAGAATGGTCGAGGTGCCCGGCGGGCGATCGACCGCCACCCGGGCGGGCGTGCCGGCGAGCGTGGCGGCGACATCGGTCGAGGGGCCGATCACGGTTTCGAGATCGAGTAGCGAGTGGACCGCGGTATCGGCCGAGTTCTCGAAGATGCAGGGTGGCGAGCCACAGGTGACGCTTGCGCCGACCTGCTGAAGGACAGAACCGCCGGAGTTTACGACTCCATCGACGGTGCTCTCAGGACCGAGGATCACCCGGCCGCTGGTCGTGCCGCCGTCGACCGAGCCGAGCACGCTTGAACTGTCGCGGACATAGACCCGGCGGTTGCCAATTTGCGAGCCATGGATCGTTGCTTCGAGGCCGGTGAAGAGCTTGCCCCCGGCGCGTACCGATCCGGTCTGGCCGCCTTGCTTGACCTTGACGTCGTCGTTGGCGCCAATCGGTGCGGCGAAATCGACCATCACATCGCGGCCGACCGCGACATCGTCTTCCGCGTAGAGGGCGAAGTCGATCAACGGAAAGAGTGCGCCAGGACCGGTGAAGCGCTCCGGACCCGTGAAATCGAGAAGGCAGCCCTGTCGGAGTTCGACCTGCACGCCGTAGCCGGCACCCCAGATATGCGACGAAAGACCGAAGACGACCTCGTCAAAGGGCGCGAAGGCCGCACCAACCCATTGGCCGTTCTGCTGCAAGAGGAAGCGGCCGTGCGTCTCCAGATAAACGAGCGGGCCGGTTGCCTTGCGGCGTGCGTTCTGGTCGCCAGTGCCGTCCCCGATTCGAACCGTCAATGCGTTGGCGAAATTGACGTCGCCGGCGACGAAGATCGCGATTTCCTGGCCGGCGACGACGTTCAGGACGAGCGTGCTGTTCTGCCCAATGTCAATGGTTGAAAAATGGTACTCGCCAGCCGAGAGCGTGACCTGGCTGCTGGTTCCGACGCGGAGTGCCCCCCATGCGCCCGGTGCCGGGGCGACACTCTGGCCGCTGGTGCCGTTGCCGACCGCAGTGGGGCCTGGGCTGATGGTATTGACGGCGGGCAGGGCGATATTGGGTACGCTGAGTGGTGTAGAAAATGGATTGACGCTTCCTCCGACGGTGCCCGCAGGGTCGACCGTGATGTCGGCGGCGGAAGTGACGTTGCCGGTGACCTCGGCATTCTGTCCGACCAGAATGCTGGAGCCTCCGTCGACATTCCCTTGTACCCTGGCCCCCTGGGTGAGCTCGATTTCGTTGTTGCCGATGGCGTCGCCGAGGACCAGGGCAATGCCGGCCCCGGCACCCTTGCCGATCTGGAGGGTGTTGCCGGCGCGGACGCCGCCGATGGTGGCACCGAGCCGCACGTCGACAAGGCCCATCCCGCCGACAAGCAGCGAGGCTAGTCCGCCCGGGTTGGCGCTGTCGGTGATCTCGGCCTCATAGCCGATCAGGCACGAGGCAGATCCGAAGGCGGCGAAGTCGGCAACCGTCGTGGTGGCGCGTGCCGAGGTGGGGAGCAGCAGACCGATCGGAAGGAGGAGGGTGGAAACGAGGAGGCGTCTCCATTGAAGCCGCCCGGGGGGCTTCAGGGAAATAGGGTTAATACCTTGGCTCAACATGGACTCTTTCCCTCTCAATTGTCGACGTTTTCGCGGGTCCCCTGGTTTCATCGGACGCTAGGCGATCCATAAGAGCATGGCTATGCGCATCCAGTCAAGATGTTTTAATTTATTTAGATAGGTACTTACCCTGTTGCGGCCTGCCCCACAGGCAGATGATCGCCCGGCGAGGAAGCGCGGGCCCCTCCTCGACGGGAAGGCGGGGGTGCTGCTGGAGCCACGCGCAGCTAATCGCCCGGCATGGAACTGCGGGGTCGTGCAGCGCTCGTGACGGGCGGGGGAACGGGTGTGGGCCGCGCTATCGTACTCGATCTGGCGCGCGCTGGCTGCGCCGTTGCGGTGAACTATTCCCGCTCCGAAGCAGAAGCCCGGGCGACTGCCGACGAGGCGCGACAACTCGGCGTGCAGGCCATGCTCGTGCGGGCTGATGTCGCCGAGGATGCCGCCGTGCGCGGCATGGTCGAGCAGGTGGTCGCCGACCTGGGCAGGCTCGATATCGTGGTCAACAGCGCCGGCGTCACCGTGCAGGTGCCGCATGCCGATCTCGAAGCGCTTGACGATGCCGCCTGGGATCGCGTGCTCGGCGTCAATCTTAAAGGGCCTTTCAACGTCATCCGGGCGGCAATGCCGCATCTGCGCCTTTCGCAGGGCGCTGTCGTCAATATCGGCAGCATCGCGGGCGTACATGGCATCGGCAGTTCGCTGCCGTATTGCGCATCGAAGGCGGCGCTCAACAATCTCACCATGACGCTGGCCCGCGTGCTGGCGCCAGAGGTCCGGATCAACACCGTGGCGCCAGGCTTCATCGACACCCGCTGGTGGAAGGAGCGCCCCGAGTACCAATTGGTGCGCGATTTCGCCGCCAGGCGCGCGCCGCTGGGCAAGGTTTGCCAGCCCGAAGACGTCTCCCAGATGGTGCTCGCGCTGCTCGGCAACGATTTGATCACCGGCGAAGTCGTGGTGCTCGACGGTGGCTTCGCCCGGGCGGTCTGACGACGCGGCGGCCCGAACTTCGTTGCCACGACCCGCGAATCGGCGTCGGCTTCATGATGATGGACTGGCAGGATCGGATTGTCGTCGACGCCCATGTGCGGAGCGGCAGGCCTTGCGTCAAGGGAACGCGGATCACCGTTTATGACGTGCTTGAATACCTCGCCGGGGGCATGAGCGAAAAGTAGATTGAGACCGATTTCCCGCATCTTGCGCGCGACGATATCCGGGCCTGCCTGTCTTTCGCAGCGGCCCGCGAGCGACGGCTCTCCAGTTCCGCAGCGTGAAGCCGCTTTTCGATGAGAACCTGAGTCACAAGCTCGCCGAACTCGTGGCCAGCGAGTACCCGGGCAGCGTCCCTATGCGCCGTCTCGGGTTTCGTGGCGCGGACGATGCTCGCATCTGGGAGCACGCACGGGTGCATGGCTTTGCCATCGTCTCAAAGGATCATGATGTTCGGCAGGAAGGTCTCTTTCGAGGGCCTCCACCGAGGGTCGTCTGGCTTGATGTCGGCAGCGCAGGGACCAGCGCGTTCGCCGAGTTGCTGCGGGCAGCGCGGTCGCGCCTCGATGCGTTCGACCTCGAGGAGGGCACCGGGCTGCTGAGCCGCCTTACCGGTGCGGGTCTGATTTGAACAGGATCGACGGGACCAGCCACTTTTTGCACCCGGTGTGACCCGGGCGCCTTGCAGCCGGGCGCGTCCGAGCCGATGCTGCCTTCTGACGATGCTGCAGGCACTCAAAGAACTTCGCGCCGGCGAAAGACTGCTGGTCGGCGGCGACCGCTGGGTCGAGGTTTCGCCCGAACTTGCGGCCGTCTTTTCCGCCGGCGACGCATTGGTGGTGCTCGATTCTACCGGCGAGGTTCTGCACCTCCCGGCGGCCGAGCGGGCGATCACCCGCCAGGCGGTCGAGCGGGCACAGACCGCGTTCTTGGGCATGGCCGGTGTGTCGGCGGCGGCGATTTCGGCCTTCTTCGAGGGCTTCGCTTCAAGGCTGGAAGACGAAGCGATCTGGTCGAGTATCTGTTTGGCCAATGCGGCCGACATCGCTTCGGCACGAAGCCGTGGCCGCTCGACGACGCGACTTATGGCCGACGACCCACTTCGGCGCTGCATGATCGCGGGCCTGCGCGGCTGGATCGGAGCCTCGAGTCGGCGCGGCCAGGTGCTCCAGACCGTCGAGCATCGGGGCTGGAAGGTCGAATTGGTCGGGGCCGAACTTGGCGTGGTGGGTTTTGTTTTCGAGGGACGGCCCAATGTATTGGCCGACGCGACCGGCGTTTTGCGTGGCGGCAATACGGTGGTTTTCCGGATCGGTAGTGACGCACTCGGCACGGCGCGCGCCATTCTCTCGCTGGCGATCGAGCCGGCGTTGGCGGAAGCCGGACTTCCCGCAGGTGCTGTTTCCTTGATCGACAATGCGGCGCACGCTTCGGGTTGGGCGCTCTTCTGCGATACGCGGCTGGCCTTGGCGGTGGCGCGGGGTTCGGGGCCGGCGGTCGCGACGCTCGGCGCGCTGGCGCGACAGGCCGGCGTCCCCTCGAGCCTGCATGGCACTGGCGGAGCCTGGATGGTCGCGGCTGAAACGGCCGACGCGGCGGCGTTTTCGTCAGCGGTGGAAGCCTCGCTCGATCGCAAGGTCTGTAACACGCTCAACGTTTGTTGTGTGGTGCGCCGTCGTGCCAACGAATTGGTTCCGGTGTTTTTGGAAGCGCTCGAGCGGGCGGGCCGAGGGCGCGGGCAGCCTTTCCGCTTGCACGTTGCCAAAGGCAGCGAGACTGCCGTGCCCGAGGCGTTGTTCTCGCGCGAGGTGGTGGTGCAACGAGCCGCCGGACCGCAGCGCGAGGCCCAGGCGACGGCGCTGCCGATCGACCAACTCGGTCGCGAATGGGAGTGGGAGGAAACGCCCGAATGCGCCCTGGTCGTGGTCGATGACGTCGCCGAGGCCACCTTGCTCTTCAACCGGCTGAGCCCGCAGTTCGTGGCGAGCCTGATCAGTGCGGATGCCGCCGAGCACGAACGCTTCTTCGCCAGCGTCAACGCGCCTTTCGTTGGCAACGGCTTTACCCGCTGGGTTGACGGACAGTATGCTCTCGATATGCCGGAGCTTGGCCTCTCCAACTGGCAGGGCGGGCGGCTTTTCGCGCGCGGGGGCATCCTCTCGGGCGACGGCGTCTACACCGTGCGTGCCCGAGTGATCCAGACCGATCCCGCCGTGCGCCGCTGAGGCTCGCGTTTCCGTCGGTTGGTGGGATCAGGCGTCGTCGTGCAGCCAACGCAGGCAGTCGCTCGACTGCAGCACCCGTTGCAATGTCGCATCACTCCGTACCTGTTTAAATTTAATCTTGAGAGCAGCCAGCGAGCGGGCGTGGTATTTCTGCGGCTTCTGCGTCCAGGACTGGCCGCCGAGCGGGGTCGTGAACTCTTGTTCTGCGGCGGCGAGGGCACGTGCATTCGCAGCCGACCAGGGCAGGAAGAGCCGCCCCACCTGCTGCTCGAGCAGCGGCAGCAGGGTCGGCTCAAGCGTCGCCCAACTTTCGAAGGCACCGAGCGCGCTTGGCTCAAGCATGCGGCGGATCCACGCAAGTGTGTGGGGCGCCGCACCTTCGATGATCTCGCGTGGCGTCGGATCGGTCCACGCGTTGTAGATCTGACCCCAGAGGCCGAAATCGGCAAACGCCGGTCGGCCACCAAAGAGGTAGGGTTGGGTCGCCAGATGCGTTTCGAGCAGGGCCAGGCCGTCCGCGAAAGATTGTTCGATCCGCGCAGCGGTCTCGGGGCTTGAGCCGACGAACCAGACCCGGCCAACCATGCGTTCGCGAATGCTGGCGGCGATCGTCTCGCGCGTCGGGGCATCGACGTCGGGCATCATCGCCGCAGCGAGACGTGCTGCCGCCGAGAGCTGATCGGCCTCGCGGGCCCAGCGGTAATGGAACATCCATTTATTGCCCCATTCGTCGCCGAACTCCTCAAGCAGCTCGGAAACAAAGCGCGCCACCGGCTCGTCGGGATGAATCGAAGGTTCGGGGTAGCGGGCCTCCAGCGCCTCGATGATCGGCGTCGAATCCTGCAGCACCTGGCCGTCGGGGCAGACGACCAGCGGCACCAACGGCAGCTTGGCGTGGCGCCGGAAATCCTCCTCATTGCGCGAGCTGCGCACGATCCATTCGTGCGGGATGCCCTTGTAGCGGCAATACGAGCGAACCTTGACGGAGTAGGGGGAAAGTTCCGCGCCAAAGACCTGGTGGATATTCTGCTCCGTCGACATTGTCCTGTACCCCTCTTCGTCGGCGCCGCGGCGCGTGGGTGCGCCGGTCAGCGCCTGCATCTTGCCCGAGCCGGAAACCTTGGCACCCCGGTCGTGATTGAGCCAGCGTCGGGGGAGCGGGGGGATTTCCTTCCCAGGCCGATCGGTAGGTTGCCGCGCGGCGACGCGAGCCGCTTGAGTCGACGCCGGATCTGACCCCCGTGCTCTGGATCAAGCCCGCGATTGGACTTTTCCCGGAAATGCGACGGCTGCTGCGGCTACCCGGCGAGGTGGCGCTGGCCGCCCTGCCAGCCAAATGGGCACTGACGCTTCCATCATGGAATCTGAGATTGAACAATTTGCCGCGCGATCGATGGAGCGTGACTCGCGACATCGGTGTGGCGCTGGCATTGCCACGGGCGGGCATGGGCGCTGCGCCGAACCCGGCACCGCGAACGCTCGAGCGAGGTCGGGCGCGCGAAAGCCGGGTGGCAGGCGTCTTGGTCTCCGCGCGGAGAACCACCGCACAAGACGATGGTTCTCCGCGCCTGAGCCCGGATCAGTAGCGGTAATAGTCGGGCTTGTAGGGGCCCTCGACCGGCACCCCGATATAATCGGCCTGTTTCTGCGAGAGTGTGGTGAGACGCACGCCGAGCTTGCCGATATGAAGGCGCGCCACCTCTTCGTCGAGCTTCTTCGGCAGCATATAAACCGCCTTCTGGTAGGCGCCCTCGTTCTGCCAGAGTTCGAGCTGGGCCAGCACCTGGTTGGTGAAGGACGCACTCATCACGAACGAGGGGTGACCGGTGGCACAGCCGAGGTTCAGCAGGCGCCCCTCGGCCAGGATCAGCACCGAGTGACCGTCGGCGAAAACCCATTCGTCAAACTGTGGCTTGATATTGACGTGCTTGATGCCGGGCAGCTTTGCCAGGCCAGCCATATCAATTTCGTTGTCGAAGTGTCCGATATTGCCGACGATCGCCTTGTCCTTCATGCGCGCCATATGGTCGGCCGTGATGATGTCGGGGTTGCCGGTGGCGGTGATGAAAACATCCGCCCGCCCGAGATAATCCTCCAGCGTGGCCACCTCGTAGCCCTGCATGGCCGCTTGCAGCGCGCAGATGGGATCGATCTCGGTCACGATCACCCGGCAACCCTGGCCGCGCAGCGACTCGGCGCAGCCCTTGCCGACCTCGCCGAAACCACACACCACCGCGATCTTGCCGCCGAGCATGACGTCGGTGGCGCGATTGAGACCGTCGATCAGCGAATGTCGGCAGCCGTAGATATTGTCGAACTTCGATTTGGTGACCGAATCGTTGACGTTGATCGCGGGGAAAAGGAGCTGGCCCTCTTTCGCCATGACGTAGAGCCGGTGCACGCCGGTGGTGGTCTCTTCGCTGACGCCGCGGATGGCGGGCGAGATGCGCTGCCACTGGCCCGGAGCTTCGCGCTGCAGACGGCGGATCAGCTCGAGGATGATGCCCCATTCCTCGGCCTCGTTGGCCGCATCGAAATTGGGGATCTTGCCTTCCCGCTCGAACTCAAGCCCTTTGTGGACGAGCAGCGTCGCATCGCCACCGTCGTCAACGATCAGGTCGGGGCCGCGGCCATCGGGCCAGACCAGCGCCTCGTTGGTGCACCACCAATATTCTTCGAGTGTCTCGCCCTTCCAGGCGAAGACGGCTGTGCCGCGCGGGTTTTCGACCGTGCCCTCGCGGCCGACGGCGACGGCTGCTGCGGCTGGATCCTGGGTGCTGAAGATGTTGCAGGAAACCCAGCGGACATCGGCCCCGAGGTCGACCAGAGTCTCGATCAAAACCGCCGTCTGCACCGTCATATGCAGCGAGCCCATGATGCGTGCGCCGCCGAGGGGGTTCTTGCCGGCGTATTTCTCGCGCAAGGACATCAGGCCGGGCATTTCCTGCTCGGCAAGGCGGATTTCGTCGCGTCCCAGGCGGGCCAATGATAAATCCTTCACTTTGAACGGCAGCCGGCCTTCGGCCGGGGAAATCTTCAGTGCAGTGCTCATTTTGATATCTCCTTCTTTTCTGAACTTCGGCCTTTCGGACCAAAAGCATTGGCGCTCGGCGGGTGCCGGCGCTCTGCCGGAACGCGCTTCGCATCGTTGAGGGGGGGCTGTGGCGCGTGTCGAGTGCGCCCCGGAAGGGGATCGGCGAGAGATTTGCGCCCGTAGGCGCCGTTTCGCCGTTGCGAGGTGGCGAGGAAAAGACGCGGCCCACGCGCCGCGCCGTCGGTGGGCAGTTCGTGGAGTCGCGGCGCCGTGGCATCAAGGCCCTCGAACCAGGCCCGTACCTCGCTAGCGGCGAAACCCGGCCAGACGTGGCCCATGCGTTCGCTCATATCGGCCCGCTCATGCGGCAGAAGATCCACGACCACCAGCCGTCCGCCGGGGCGGAGGGTTCGCACGGCTTCGCGCACCACGCGGGAGGGCTCGGCGACATAATGCAGCACGAGGCAGAGGAATGCGGCGTCAAGCTCACCATTTGCGACCGGCAGCGCTTCGAGCGTGCCGTGGCGAAGTTCGACCCGACTCGCCACCGCGACGCGATCGGCGGCAGCGGCCAGCATCTCGGGCGAGCTGTCGACCGCAACTACCCGCTTGACGAAGGGAGCCAATGCCGCACTCAGATGGCCGGTGCCACAGCCGAGGTCGCCGATGGTCGCGTCCTCGTCGAGCAATCCGGCGATGCAGGCCAATTCGAGGCCCGAACCGAAGAGATCGCGCCGCAACCGATCCCATTGGGTGGCCGCCGAGCGGAAGAAGTTCTGGTGTCGGGCGGATCGTGCTGCAAGCACTGGCTCCAATCGGGCGGCGTCATCCCGAACGGCGCGAGTGGTATCGGCCTGTTCGCGCACGAGCGTCCAAAGCCGATGCGCCGAGGGCGGCAGTTCAGCTTGGACCAGGCGATAGAGTCGGCTCGTCGCCTCGGCGCGGGCGCGGATCCAGCCCTCGTCGGCGAGCGCGCGAAGGTGCCGACTTACGGTCGATTGTGGCGCCTGCAGAACCGAACAAAGTTCGGCGACGGCGAGCTCGCGACCGTCAAGCAAGCGCAGCAGCCGCACCCGGATAGGGTCGGCCAGTGCCGCCATCTGGGCGAGGAGCGGCGGATCGCCGTCGAGGGTGGGGGAAAGTGCATTCATCCGTAAATCCGGATTAAAGGCTACATCAAGCGAGGGGCCTGGGGAAGAGGGAGAATGCCGGGCTGTGCTAGGGCCCGGCGGCGTGAGCGGGTCGGGCAAGGTCATTCGGGGCCCATGGCTGGGCGGCGAAGCGGATTCGACCGCGGTTCCGCCTGTGGTTTCAGGCGAGGCGAGACCGGCCGCTGGCCCCGACGACCGCGCTGCGTCGCCTGTGGGGGCGCGGATCGTGCTCGGTTTCCTGGTGCGTGAATGTGTTGTCGCACTGGGCCATGCGCCGACGCCCGAAGAACTCGCGGCCTGGGCCAAC
>VFKT01000106.1 GCA_009885395.1 Deltaproteobacteria bacterium
ATGTGCAGGGCGACCGCACCATGGGGATCACGGAGAAACCAGCCGCCGCGTTCCTCGATGCGATCAAAGCTGAATTCGGTTTCGAGCCACCGCGCGAGACCGGTCTCGATACGGTCGCCACCATCGAGGCCTTGCGGGCGGGACGGCTGCGTTTCTTCATGTCGATGGGCGGCAACTTTGCCGCTGCCGCGCCAGACACGCCCGTGGTCGAGCAGGCCTTGCGCCAAGTCGATCTGACAGTGCACGTCGCAACCAAATTGAACCGGACACATCTGGCCGTGGGGCGTGAGGCTTGGCTGCTGCCGTGTCTTGGTCGGACCGAAATCGATTTGCGCGATGGCCGCCCCCAGCGGGTCACGGTTGAAGACTCAATGAGCATGGTCCATGCGTCGCAGGGGCGCTTGCCGCCGGCGTCGGCACACCTGCTCTCGGAGCCGGCCATCGTCGCGGGGATTGGTGCGGCGACACGGCGTTGCGCCGACCTGCCGTGGCACGAACTGGCGGCCGACTACGATCGGATCCGCGAACGAATTTCGCGCGTCCTGCCTCAAGCGTTCGGGGATTTCAATCGACGTATCGATATTCCGGGCGGCTTCTATCTCGGCAACGCCGCCCGCGAGCGTTCGTGGCGGACCACCGGTGGACGGGCCCGTTTCACGGCTTCGGATATTCCAGACCTGACGCTTCCGGAAGGCCAGCTTCGCCTGATGACTTTGCGTTCCCACGACCAGTTCAACACCACCGTCTATGAGGACAACGACCGCTACCGGGGCATTCATGGCAGCCGGCGGGTCGTGCTGCTGCACGCCGACGATCTTGCCGAACGCGGTCTGCAGGATGGCTCCGCCATCGAAGTGGTTTCGCATCATGCCGATGGGGAGCGGCGCGTCTTTGGTTTCCGTGCCGTGGCCTATGACATCCCGCGCGGTTGTGCCGCGGGCTATTTCCCGGAGTTGAACCCATTGGTTTCGGCAGCGAGCTTCGCCACCGGGAGTCGCACCCCGACCTCGAAAATGATCCCCATCACGATTTCCCCGGTGGAGTTGGCGTGAGCGGAAATGCCCCGTCGATCGGCTCGCCGCGCCAGGGGGTGGAGGTGCAGTCTGCGACCCAATCGCGAGAGATATGGCGCGTCGCGCTGGATCGGCCAGGGGTAAATACAATTCCTGACGAGGCCCACGACACCGACGTCGCCACTCTCGATGCCATCGCGGTCGAAGAGCCGCTTGAGATCCGGGTTGAAGGGGAACCGATCGCCATCACGATGCGTACGCCGGGCGAGGACGAGAGTCTTGCCGCAGGCTTCTGCCTCGCCGAGGGCATCGTCACCGTGGCCGACGATATCGAGAGCGTGCGTCCGTGTCCGCGCAGCGAAGCCGGCAATGCCGTCAACGTCCAGCTTGTTCCCGGCGCGCGCCAGCGGGGGCTCGCGGCTCTTGTCCTTGCAAAGCGGGAATTCGTTTCTTCGAGCGCTTGTGGCGTCTGCGGCGCACGTTCGATCGAACGAATCGAACGCGCCACGCCGCGCTCGAGCTGGAAGGTGCAGGTGCCAGCCCGATTGCTGGCTGCTCTGCCGCAGAGGATGCTTGTCGCTCAGCGCAGCTTTGCGCGAACCGGCGGCCTGCATGCGGCGGCACTCTTCGACATCGAGGGGCGCTTGCTGGTGCTGCACGAGGATATAGGCCGTCATAATGCCGTAGACAAGGTGGTCGGTCGGGAACTTCTGCTCGGTCGGCTGCCGCTCAAGGATCGCATTCTTGTTGTGTCCGGCCGGGCCGGTTTCGAGTTGGTGCAGAAGGCGGCGATGGCGCAGATCCCGATGCTTTGTGCCGTCGGCGCTCCCTCGACGCTTGCCGTCGATCTCGCGCGTCGTATCGGCCTTACGTTGGTCGGCTTCCTGCGTACCGAAGGTTTCAATGTTTATGCCGGTCGGGAGCGGGTCGGCGCGTGACTCCCGGTCTGGTTGCGGCGCTCTGGTGCTCGCTCGCGCTGGGGCTGTTGGTTCTGGTCCCCGGAGTGGCCCTGTGGTCAGCGCTTCGACTCGACCGGAGCTATCGCGGGATCACGGCCTGGGCGGTTGCTGCCACGCTCGGCTTCTCGTTTTGGCCGATGTTGCTGGTCTTGACGACGGCAATGGGTCTGCGTGTCGGGCAGCCCTTGGCGTGGGGGCTTCTCGGCGTCGGCCTGGCGGTCGTGCTCCGCCGTTCGCCTCGACTTATGGCATTGGCGCCACGCGGTTTGATCGAGGGTCTCTGCACTGTGCTGTTGCTGGTGGTTCTCGCGACCCGACTCTGGGTCGCGCTGCGCTTGCCCTTTCCGGCCTGGGTCGACTCGCTGCACCATGTCCTGCTGGCGGAGCGTGTGGCGGCCGATGGGGCGTTGCCTTCCGATCTCGGGCCGCTTTACCCGCAGATTCCGACCGGGCAGTACCACCTCGGTCTGCACGGCCTCGCCGGTATGGTGGCGATGCTCTCGGGTGTTGCGCCCCATACCGCGGTGCTGTGGACGGCGCAGGTCGCCAACGCACTCACGGCGGCCACCATCTGGGCTTTCTTGCGGCAGCGCGCGGGCCTGCTGGCCGCCCTCATCGGAGCCACGACGGTAGGGCTCTTCGCACATTTTCCCGCTCTTTTCGTGAGCTGGGGGCGTTACCCGCAGACTGTTGGGCAAGCGTTGCTTCCAGTCGCTTGGCTGCTGGGCTGGGATCTGCTCGCCATGCTTGGACATCTGGCACGGCGATCGGCGCCGCCCGGAAGGGCTCCAAATGCTGGGGCCGGCCGCGGGTTGTTGCCGGCCGGGCCGGCTGGCGTTCTGCTCGCGCAACGCCTGTCGGCGGCTCTGCTTGCCGCGGCGGGCGTGATGGCGATCCATTTTCGCGTCGGGATTTTTCTTCTCCTGGGGCTCGGCTGTGTCGCGCTTTTCGAATGGACGCGGGTGCGGCGGCGCGGCGTGGCGCTTCAGTTTTTATTCTTGCTTTTGCCTGCGGGTCTGTTGCTTGGCCTCGCTTTCGGCCCGCGGGTCTGGCGAGCGGCCTCGGTGTATCTCGGCACGCATTGGTTGCTGGCGCAGGCGAGGGGCAGCCTGTTCGCTGCGGCTGGCGATATTCTCGGTGGCATCGAGGCCTCCTATTTTGGCGTGGCGCTGCGTGATGTCCCCTACCTCGTGGCATCGCCATGGCTGCTTTTCGTTGCCCTGGTGCTTGGCGCAATTGGCATTTGGCGGGGCTCGGCGGTCTGCCGGGTAGGCGCGGGCTGGATTCTGGCGATGCTGGGCCTGGCTACGGTCGCCCATCTCGGCCTGCCGGTTTTAGTCTTGACGAATGAAGGTGGCGTGTTGATCGCGCTCCATCTTGGGCTTGCCCTCCTTCTCGGCGGCGGCAGTCAAGAGCTGCTGCGTTGGTTGCCCGTGGCGGGCCGCCGGCGCCGTACCGAGCGTTGGTTGGCGACCGTCGTGACCGCGGCGGCCTTGGCGTTTGCCCCGCTGCGCGCCTGGCCGGTCGAAGGCGAGCGCTTCTTCGTCACCCACCAGGATCTCGCCGCGTACCGCTGGATTGACGAAAACCTGCCAGCAAGTGCCAAGATCGCCATCAATACAACCTTCTGGTTGCCGAATTTTCCCCACGGCACGGATGGGGGCTGGTGGATTCCCTATTTCGCCCGTCGCCGTGTGGTGCCGGGGCCGATGATTACGCCCCTGTCTCCGGGGTTTCAGGCCCGCAACGTCGCCGCTTCATATCTGATCGAACGCCTCTCTGCGGGTGATCCTGCTGCGGCTCAGGCGCTATGGGCCAGCGGCATCGAGTACGTCTACGTTGGCGAAGGTGGTGACTCGACCGGTCCGGCGCTTGACCCCGAGCGCCTGCGGACCATCGAGCCGTTGGTGGAGCTTTACCGCAAGGGTCGGGTCGCGCTCTTTCAGATTCGTGCGCCCGCGGGCTCCACCGCCCGCGCCTGGTTCGAGAGCGCCGAGGGCAAACGCATCATGGCCGAGCTGAAGCTGCTGGGGCACCGGCTGGTGCCCTGAAGCGTTACAGAATCCGGAGCGTCATTGGCGGCCAGCGATCTCGACCAGAGGTTCTCCGCGCGAAAGAGCGACGGGGTTGGCATGGCGTTGGGATCGGCTCAGCCGACGTCGAAGTTCCAGATCTTCCGCACCTCGATGTAGGGGGCGAGCGTTTCTTCCGCGAAGCGTTTGTGTGCCGGGTCGGCGCGGTAGCTCTCGAGATCGGCCATGGTCGCGAAGCATAGCACGATGCTGAGATCCCAGGCGGCGGCGGATTGGTCATCGGCTGGTGTGCCCACGGCACAGGCGATGACGCCCGTCAGGTTCGGCAGGACGCGACGGCAATCGGCGGCGATTTCGGCACGCCGGGCGCGGCTTGATGCGTCGAGGCGAAAATAATGATGACGTTCGACCATTTTTGAGCCTCGCGGTTTCCTTCAGGCCGGCCAACCGGCCAGCGTGGCGGCCCGTTCGCGGTGGTAGCGCGCTTCCCCCAGATAGGCGCGATCGAAGAGGGCGCGGCGAAACCAGAGCTGCAGATCGTATTCGAAAGTAAAACCTATGCCGCCGTGCAACTCGATTGAGGTCCGCACGGTATCGTCGAAGATCTCGGTCAGGTGAGATTTTGCGAGGGCGGCGTGGCGCGGCGCCTGTTCCGGAATCTGGTCCAGCGCGTGCGCGGCATACCACCACAGCGAGCAGGCCGGGGCCAGCGCTGTGGTAAGGTCGGCGAGCTGGTGTTTGACGCCCTGGAAATGGGCAATCGTCTGGCCGAATTGCTCGCGGGTGAGAGCATAATCACGGGTCATTTCGAGGCAGCGCCAGGCGCCGCCGAAAGCGTCGGCAGCGAGCAGAACCAGGCCGAGATCGCGCGCCCGTTCCGCGGCACTGGTGCCGCTGGCGATCTTCTGGGCGGGCGTACCGTCAAACCGCAAGGCCGCCACGCGCCGCGTCCCGTCGCTGCCGCTCAGCGGTGTCGTCGTCAGGCCCGGTGCATCTCGCTCGACCAACCAGAGCCCCGGACCCTCGGAATCGCGTGCCACCACGATCAAGGCGTCGGCGATTTCGGCGCCAGCGACCAGGGGTTTCAGTCCATGCAGACCGCCCTCATGAAACGAGGTGCCGACCTGGGCGGGCTCCCAGGTACCGATCTCTTCGCCCAGCGCGAACGCAAGTATTTTTTCCCCGGTGGCGGCCGGTGGCAACCAGCGAGCGCAGGCTTGCGAATGGTCTGCTGCAATCAGCGCGCTCGTCGCCATGGCGTGGCCGAGGAAGGGCCCCGGCACGCAACCCCGCCCGAATTGTTCCGCAACCAGGGCGAGGTCAAGCACGTCGAGGCCAGCACCGCCGTGGACTTCCGGGATCAGCAGGCCCGGCACCCCGATTTTGCCAAGACTCGCCCAGAGATCACGGTCGTGGCCGTCGCTGCTTTCGACGATCTGGCGGATGCGGGTGCTTTTGCACTCGCTCTCGGTCCATCGCCCGACGGTGTCGGAGAGTAGCGTTTGTTCGCTGGAGAGGCCGAAATCCATGATAGGCTCCGTCGGTTTCTTCAGAGTCGAGCGTCGCGCGGTAGACCAAGTCCGCGTTCGCCGATCACATTGCGTTGGATGTTGGGTGCCCCGCCGCCGATCGCCAGGGCGTAGTACGTCATATAGGGCTCGAAGAGCATGCCGGAGAAAGGTGCGGTGGGTTCACCGGGTGCCAGCAGGCCCCGGTCGCTCGAAATATCCATCGCCAGTCGCGCGATATCGTAGAAGAGTGTCGAGGTGTGGAGCTTTGCCACCAGGCTGAAGATACCGGGATCCTCGCCGCGCGCGTTGGTCGTGAGCAGGCGGTAGCCGTTTAATTCGGCCGCCAGCAGACGGGATTCGAGGTCGGTAAGCCGGTCCCGGATGACAGCATCCTCGATCGCTTTGCGGCCGCGAACTTCGGTGAGTTGTGCCAGCGCGAGCGTGCCGTCAAAGATCTGCCGCGCAAAACCAGCGTTGCCGATCAAGGCCCGTTCGGCCTTCAAGGTCGAACGCGAAACGCTCCAGCCGCGCCCGCGCTCGCCGACGATGCTGGTGCGGGGCACGCGCACATCGGTGAAAAAGACTTCGCTGAAATGGGCCGCACCGTTGAGCTGGCGCAGCGGCCTGACCTCGATGCCGGGCGTCTTCATGTCGATCAGCATATAGGTGATGCCGTCGTGCTTGGGGGCACCCGGTTCCGTGCGGATAAGCGCAAACATCCATTTTGCTTCCGCGGCATTGGAGGTCCAGGTTTTTTGACCATTGACCAACCAATGATCGCCGTCAAGGACACCACTGGCGCGCAGCGATGCGAGGTCGGAGCCGGCGCCGGGTTCCGAGTAGCCCTGACACCAGCGGATCTGACCGAGCAGGGTGGGCTCGACGAAACGCTCGCGTTGTTCTTCCGTGCCGTGCGCCAGAAGAGTCGGCACCAGCATACTCGGGCCCTGGCCGAGGATTTCGGCGGGCGCTTTGGCGCGCTTGAATTCCTCGGTGATGATGGTGGCCTTCAGCGTGTCGGCCGGCTGCTCGGCACCGCCGTAACGGCGCGGCACTTGACGATAGAGATAGCCGGCGGCGATGGCCTGGCGACGAAATTCGCTGGCTCGTGGGTCTGCCCGAACCACCGAGCCGAGCGAGGCTTTGACCGGATCGGGAGCCGGATCGCTGGCGCGATCAGCGTCCGTCCAGTTGGCGGTCAGGAAGGCCCGGACCTCGGCGCGGAACGCTTGGTAGGCCTCGCTGTAGCTCAGGTTCATTTCGATTCTCTCCTCAGACGCTCTCGCCGGGTTAACAGGAGCGCTCTACCCGACAAGCCGCAGCGCGGCAGCCCGCCCCGCGACTGGCCGAGGGTAGGCGTAAAGGATCTCACCGGTTCCCCGCTCAATCGGCAGCGCGGCAGGCGGCTCTGCGACTGGCAGGGCATCGCCCGCAGGCGCTAGTTTGGGCGAGTGCGCAGTCTCCCCGCCAGATCAGCAGGCTGGGTCAGCGCCGCGCTCCTGGTGTTGGTGGGGATGGCTGGGGCTGCGGCGTTCGCAATCCCTGGAGCCGCGGCTGGCAACGCGCCGGGGTCAGAGACGAGCGTGCTGGCTCCCGCGGGAATTGGTTCCGGCCGCGCAAGCAGAGCCAAACGGCAAGCCTTCCGAGCGGCGGATCTGTCGAGACGGCCGTTGCGCCTGCGGCGATCACGTCGCGGGGGAGGTGCAGCTCAAAACGGATTTGAGCGATTGCGGCAAGCTCGGGCTCAAGGTCGAAGCCGGTGCCCATCTTGATTGTGCGGGGCATTCGATCCGGGGCCGCGGGCCCTATGCCTCCGGCGTTGGCGTGCTTTTCGACCGGGTGCAGCAGGCCTCCGTGCGGGGCTGTCTGATCGAAAAGAGGGGCGCGGCCCGTGAAGGCCGCGCCCCTCTTTTCGAGAAGCTCCAGGCGCGTTTGAGGCGCTCAGTATTCCCAGGCGATGCCGAGCGTGCCCACCGGGTAGACATTCCCAAGGCCGTTGAAAGCGCGCAGGTTGTCGCCGAAGACGTAGACATCGATCCCGGCCGAGGCGCTGACCTCGCCGAAATCAGCCGGCACGAAGCTGAACGGAACGCTCGCGCCGAAACCAAAGCCGAAGTAGCCGAAGGCTTCATCGGGCAGTTCCTCGCCATCGGGGCCGCAATCGTCGCAGGCGTAATAATCACTGACCGAGAGGCCGAGAGTGAGCGGCATCGAGAGAGTCAAGGGGTACGAGCTGTCGGCCATCAGGGTGTAGGACGGCTCCAGCCCGAGGTCGAGTGAAATGCCTTCGTCGCTGCCAAGCACCGTGTTGCTGATCTCGAAGCCGAACAAGGCCGACGGGTTCAGTGTCACGCCGCCGAGGTCGAGCACTTCGCTATCATCCCACGAAATACCCGCGTCAATTTCTTGGATGGTCTGGAACGAGCCGTTCGGGCCGGTGTAGATCAGGTAGCTGACATCGGTCGCGATGCCGCCGGGCCAGCCCACGCTGACCGAGGGGTAGATATCGACCTCATACAGATTGCTCGGGCCGGTGCCGTCGGCAAATGTCTTGCGGCCATGGATGCTGCCCCAGACGCCCATCGCCACGCCCACGCTGCGCACGGTGCCTTCGCCTTCATAGAGGTCGATGCCGATGTCGGCGTAGGGCTGGAAGATCTGGAAGCCGCCGTGCTCCTGCAGGACGCCGCGAAACAGGTAGGCCGTGGTGACATCGACGCCGGCACCCATCCAGATGCCGCCATTATTGCCACAGGGGCCGTTCTCAGGGCAGGGCTGCCCGGTGGTGGTCTCTTGATGAGCGCCGCCGATCGTATCCGCCGGAGCCAGGTTGACCGGCGGTGCCGGTTCGGCCGCCAAGGCCGGAAGCGCCGACGCAGTCAGCAGGGCGGTGCCCATTGCGACTGCTGTCCGCCGAGTCGTCTCTTGCCACGTTTTCATAGATTCCATCTCCTCCCCCTCCACGCGGGGACAGGCCTGCCACGCCACGCCGATCGCCGCGCAACGGTGCCCCCGACGTTGCGGCGATAGCCTGATTGGGAAGCGGAGGCAACGGAGACGAGAGCCTGGCCGCCGACGAGGCTAGTCTCGGGTTGCGGCGAAACGTTCGCACAGGGCCTCGGCCACCTCGACCGGTTTGGGACTCCGCAGGACGACATCCCCCGGACCTCGGGGAAGGTAGCGTTCCGATGCCGCGGCCGAGACCACGGCGACGATTCGCGCGCCAACCCCCGCGGCGAGATGGAGGGGACCTGAGTCGGTGGTCGCGACCACCTGGGCTGAGGCGAAAAGCGCGCCGAGACGCCCGATCGCGCCCGGCGGCAGAACGTGCAAGCGGCCGGCCGTGCCAGGTCCGGCGATCCCGGCCGCCAGGTGGGCCTCTTCGGGTCCAAGCGCCACCAGTAGGGGCAGGTCGGCGCCGACCTGCGCAAAGACCTCCCGCCAGCGCTCGATCGGCCAGCGTTTTTTGAGGTGGCCGCCGACGAAGGCCACGGCGTAGGGCATAGGCTCGCCGCTTGGCTCGAGCAGGCCGAAGCCGCTCAAACATTGCCTGGCGTCGGCGATCTCGGCGGGGTGCAAAGGGAAGGTCGGTCGATCCAACGCGTGGCCACCGAGCTGCCGGGCGAGTTCGGGTACCCAATCGTAGGCGTGTCGCACCTCGATCGCTTTGAGAGGCACATCGAGGAAGCGGCGGTTGCGACCGTCGGCCCCAACCCGCAAGCCCGCGCCCGAGAGGCTGCTCGCAAGGCCGCCGGAAAACGAACCCATACCGCCTTCGATCGCGAGGTCGTAGCGCTCCCCCCTGAGTTCGCGGAGCAGTCGAAAAGCTCCGAGCGGGCGGGCCACGAAGCGACGCGAGAGCTGATGGATCTTTCCGATTTCGGGCAGGCGGCTGAAAATATCAGCGGTGGCATCGGTGGCCAGCACGTCGATTCGCGCTTGCGGCCAGATCCGCTGCAGGGCACCGACCAGCGGCGTCGCGAGGAGCGCGTTGCCGAGGCGGAAGTTTGACCGCACCAGCAGCACCCGTTTGACGGTATCGACCGCGGGCAAGGGCCGGGGCGGCGGCGTTGGTACGAGCAGATCGA
>VFKT01000261.1 GCA_009885395.1 Deltaproteobacteria bacterium
GCAAGCCTTCCCCGCACCGGGCTCCGCTGCACTGGAGCCATGCCGCCACCGCTGGTAGCCGGCGGCCTCGTGCCCACCAACGCTCCCGGCGCTCTCGATCCCTCCCCGCTCTGGGTGCTGCCCTTCGTTTTGCTCTTGCTCTCGATCGCGGTGCTGCCGCTGGCCGCACCGCGCTTCTGGCAACGTCGCTTCGCGCTGGTCTCGTTCGCGCTGGCCGTGCCCGTGATCGCCTGGCTCGCGCTCGTCGACCCGCAGCGTCTCAGCCATACCGCATCCGAATACGCATCTTTTATTTGCTTGCTTGGTTCGCTCTTCGTGATTTCCAGCGGGATCGCAATCGAAGGCGGCTTCGCCCCCACAGCTCTCGGCAACACCCTCGTGCTCGGGCTGGGGGCGGTGCTTGCAAATCTGATTGGAACGACGGGGGCGAGCATGCTGCTGATCCGCCCCCTGGTGCGGGCCAACCGCGAGCGGGCGCGCCCGGCGCACGTCTTTGTCTTCTTCATCTTCATCGTTTCAAACCTGGGCGGACTGCTGACGCCACTTGGCGATCCGCCACTCTTTCTCGGCTACCTTCAGGGCGTGCCCTTCACCTGGACCTTGCGGCTCCTTCCCATCTGGGCGTTCTCGGTTGGAACGGTGCTTGGCGTCTTCCTGCTGGTGGACAGCTTTGTTCGCCGCAACGAGCCCGGCGCAATCTTGCCAAGCGCGCCGCTGCTGCAAAGCCCTCCGGGGCGTGCGGCAAGCTTGACCTCCAAGCCCGCAGCAATCTCGCCATCGCGTCGGCAGATCGAAGTTCGTGGGCGACGTAATATCGTCTTGCTAGCCGGTGTGGTGGGGCTGGTTTTCCTTGACACTCCGTGGCGCGAGACGGGAATGGTCGGGCTGGCGTTGCTGTCCTTTTGGACGACGCCGGCTGCGGTCCACGAAACCAATGAATTCTCCATCGGCCCGATCCGCGAAGTGGCGATCCTCTTCTTCGGCATCTTCGCGACCATGGTGCCGGCGCTTGCTCTGCTGGAACGGCACGGTGGCGAATTCGGCCTCAACGAGCCGCTCGAGTTCTTCTGGGCCACGGGTCTGCTTTCGGGCGTGCTCGATAACGCGCCCACCTACCTGGCCTTGCTGGCCGCGGCGCGTGGTCTCGGTCTTCCCGCCGAAGTCGCCGGGGTGCCGGCAGACCTGCTGGCCGCGATCAGTTGCGGGGCCGTGCTGATGGGCGCCAATACCTACATCGGCAACGGGCCCAACTTCATGGTGAAGGCCATCGTCGAAGAAGCGGACATCAAAATGCCGGATTTCTTCGGGTACATGGCCTGGTCGGCGTGCGTGCTGCTGCCGGTCTTTGCCCTCGTCAGCTGGTTGTTCTTCGCCTGAAAGGCGACGGCTCTACGCGAACCCCACCGAGTATGCCGCGCTGCGGCAATCGCCGTGCGAGACACACGTCCTTCACCTGTGCCCGCCACACGCCACCGACGCCCGTACGAGCACGGCCGCGATATTCCATTGACCTCCGGCCCCAAGGCGTGCCAGACCCTTGTGTGTGAGTCGCGGCCATTCCCGGCCGAAACCCGCGCGACCTGCACCAACCAATGCTTTGGAGGAAAAACCGATGCACCGTCCCCTATCCGTCGCGATAAACACCGCCTTTATTTTACTATCGACAAGTCTTCCAGCATCGAGCAATGGAGCGATCGTCTGCGACGACTCGCCCGCGCCAACCATCGAAGCCGCCGCATCCGCCGGCCTGAAATGTCAGAAGACGATCGCGAAGGAAGCCCAGAAGTTTGTCAAGGCGCGTTTGGCTGCTGAAACCGCCTGCATCGAGGCGTCGGGACCGATCGCCTGTCCCGACGGCACGACCAACACGACGATTCAGGAGGCCGTGGCAACAGCCCAGGCGAAGATCGCGGCCGCTTGCGCCAGCAACGAAGCACAGGGCGGCCTCTCAGGTGCTTACGGCACCCCGACCTTTGAAGGAGCGGCCTCGACGATCGCCAGCTGCGTTCTCGGCCAGCACAACGCCCGCGTCAGCATCCTGGTCGGGAACAACGTCGGCCTGGCGACGCCGCTCTCGGTCTCGAAAAACCGCGACACCTGCAGCAAGACGATCGCCAAATCCGGCAACAAGGTCGCCGTCGATACCGCCAAGACCATCGCCAAATGCCTTGATACCCAGGCCAAGCTCGGCACAGCCGGCGACCTCGCGCCGATCTGCATCGGCGGCTGGGTGTCCGGCGTGTTCACCGCGCCCAGCGACCTGAAAACCGCGGAAGCGCTCGCCAAGATCAGCGATAAGGCCGAGGACGCCGTCGTGAAAAGCTGCACCGCGGCGGTCACCGATGGGGTGGTCGACGAGATTTTCGCGTGCTCGGGCGCAACCAATATCGCTGACCTCGAAGCCTGCGTTGTCTGCCCAAATTTCAACGGTGCGGTCGAGATGATCGGCCAGGAATACGGCGAATCGGCCGTCACCCTGATCGAACCCGGCGACTCACTCCAAGCTGCGCTTGATGCCGCGAGCGTGGGCGACAAAATCCTGATCGCCTCCGGCACCTACAACGAAGCGACCCTCGTCGGTACCGCCGGCCTGAGCATCGTCGGCTGCGGTGGTGCCTCCGATGACCGCCCGGTCTTCCGCCCGGCGGAAGGTTCGACCGACGTCGATGGCATGCGCGCCGTGGGCATCGATGGCCTCACCTTCCAGAGCCTCGAATTTGCTGGCTGGGACGAAAACGGCATCTTCTCGCAAAACTCGGACAATGTCGTGTATCGAGACATCGTCGGCACCGGCGAGCATAATTCGGTTTATGCGATCTACCCGGTGCAAAGCAGCAACGTGCTGGTCGAAGGCTGCACCTCCGAGGGCGTGGTCGATGCCGGTATCTACGTCGGCCAGGACGAGGATATCGTGGTGCGTTACAACCGCGCCTGGGACAACGTCGCCGGTATCGAGGTCGAGAATTCGGCGCGGGCGTCGGTGTACAACAACCTCGCCTATGACAACACCGGCGGCCTGCTGGTCTTCAAGCTGCCCGGCCCAGCCCTGCAAATCTCGCTCGACCACGATGTCTTTCACAACGTGCTGAACAACAACAACACGGCCAACTTCTGCGAGGCGGGCGCGGTCTGTGCGATCCCCCAGGGCACGGGCTTGATGGTGATCTCGACCGATACCACCGATTTCCATCACAACGTCGTTCAGGGCAACAATTCGTTCGGAATCGCGATCCTCGACCAACGCATCATCAACGCGGTCGCCGGCCCCACCTTTGTCCCCGAGAGTGTCGACCAGAGCACGAGCGGCAACACGTTCCGCGACAACCTGGTGACGGGCAATGGCCTTGATACCGACACTGGCGCCACCGCGGGACTCGCGGCCGATATCATTTATCTGCTGGGTCAACTGGCCCCGAACTGCATCCGGAACAACGTGCTCGGATCCGTTGGCGGGATCGGCCTCGTCAACTCGATCTGCCCGTAGCCGCTACCGGGTTCGAGCGAACCAACAGTTTCATCCCCGACGATCGGATAAATGATGCAATCGACCCTGAACGAAGGGCGCGCCGCGGAACACCCCCCGCGGCGCGCCCTTCGCCCCGGCAAGCTCTGGCGCGCGGCGGAGATCGGCACAACGCTGGTCCTGTTCACGCTCGCCTTCATCGTCAATATGGCGGAAGCCGTGCCTCTGCCCGCCACGGTCGAAGATTTCCATCTGCCCGGAACTCAACCTCTTTCATTGATCGACACGATCGCCACACCCTCGGAATGCACGGGCTGCCACTCGGACTTTGAGCCCAGCACCGAGCCCGACGAACGGACGGAACCCTGGCGCAACTGGCAGGGTTCGATGATGGCCCAGTCCGGACGCGATCCTCTGATGTGGGCCGCCCTTGATGTCGCCAACCAGGACGTCGAGCATTCCGGCGAAACGTGTCTGCGCTGTCATCTGCCACGCGGTTGGCTCGAGGGGCGCTCGACGCCCGAGGATGGCAGCGAGATGACGGCCGCCGATCGTCAAGGTGTACAATGCAACATCTGCCACCGGATGGTCGATCCAGCAGGGACGGCCGGTGCGCCGACAGCGGACGCCGACATCCTGGCCGCTCTCGACCAGCCGGTCACGACGCTCGGCAGCGCCGCTTTCGTCATCGACCCTCTCGACCGACTGCGTGGCCCCTTCGACGTCGTCGCCGACAACGGCGGCGATCCCCATACACCCCTGCGCTCGACACTGATCTCGCCTTTCCACCGCAGTTCGGCCCTCTGCGGCACCTGCCACGATGTCCGCAATCCTCTTTTCACCTGCGAAGGCACCAATACCTGCGTCCCCAATGCCTTCGGAGAAGCCGGCGATCCGGCCAAGGGCTTCCCCGAGCAGACGACCTACAGCGAATGGCTCGCCAGCGATTTTGCAGATGGGCCCGTCACCCTGCCGCGCTTCGGCGGCAACGCCACGGCCGTCTCGACCTGCCAGGATTGCCATATGCCCGACGTGCATGGGCGCGATGCCGAGGACGCGCCGATCCGCAGCGACCTGCCGCGTCATGTGATGGTGGGCGCCAACACCTTCGTGCCGAAGATCCTCCCGCACCACCCGGTGTTCGGAGGCGAGGTCGATGCCGCGATCCTCGACGAGGGAATTGTGCGGGCCCGCGATCTGCTGCGACGCGCCGCAACCGTCGACGCCTCGCTTGCCGGTGGCGAACTTGCCATCCGCATCACCAACGAGACCGGCCACAGGCTGCCCACAGGCTACCCCGAAGGGCGGCGGATGTGGCTGCATGTGCGCGCCTATGATGCCCGCGACCGGATCGTCTTCGAATCCGGCCGCTACAGCGCAGCCACGGCGACGCTCGAAGGCTACGGGGTCGCGGCGGAAGACGCAGCCTACGACCCGCACCTGCAAGTTTTCGAGACCCTGCATGGCCTTTCCGAAGGTTGGGCTACGACGATCGACAAGCCGGTTGGCAAATCCTTCCACCTGGTGCTGAACGACCGCATCCTGAAAGATAACCGGATTCCGCCACGCGGCTTCACCAACGCCGCCTTCGATGCCTTCGGCAGTGCTCCGGTGGGAGCGGCCTACGCCGACGGCCAGTACTGGGCGGATATCGGCTACCCGGTCGGCGATAAGGCGGTGCGCGCCGATGTCGCGCTCTACTACCAGACAGCTTCGCGCGAATACATAGAATTTCTACGCGACACGGCGGCCGGTGCGGCCGGCCTGATCCTGCATGATCTCTGGTCCGAGCACGGCCAGTCTGCGCCCGATGAGGTCGCCCGCCTGCAGGTTCTGCCGAATGAAAGCAACCGACTGGCCTGCGCCAACCAGGTCGCCAAGGCACAATCACGCCACCTGCGTGAATGGCTCGGTGCCTGGGAACCCTGCTTCGCCAGCGAGGCTCAGGGCCTGGCCTGCAGTGAAACCGTGCGTGACGCCGCGCTCGCCGACGCCGAGGCGAAGCTTGCTCTCCGGGTTGGCGGCCTGGCCGACCGCTCCTGTGCGCCGGCCGGGCTTGGTCCGCTCGATCTCGGCCATGAACCCGCCTGCCCGATGCCATGCGAAGACACGATCACTCTTTTTGATCTGACGGATCTGGCGGCCTGTGCCTCATGTCTTGGCAACGTGATGGGGGGAGCTGCCCTGCACACCGGCTACGGGGTGGCGCCATCGGTCGTGCCCGACACGAGCGCCGGCGACGCCGCAGCCTGCTCGGCACGCATCGCGCGCAGTGCCAGTGGCTTTGCCCGCAGCTGGACCGATGAACTCGCACGCTGCGCGGCTCGCAAAGGCTCGAATGCCGAGACTTGCAGCCCCCTGATCGCCACTCAGGTCGAGAAACTGCGGCACCGACTCGAGCGCCAGATCGCACCCTGCGCCGGGCGCGCCGATCTGCAGGGCTGCGGTACCGCCGGCGACGCGCCTGCCATCGCGGCCTGTATCAAGGCGGAGATCGCCCCGCTGGCGACGGCCTTCGCGGAGGTGGCATGGCCATGAAAACGCAAGGGGAATTTCCTTACTCGACGAATCGTGCCAAGGCTGCGGGCTCTGCCACGGGCTTGCCGACTGGGATTCGCGGCGGAGTGCGGCAGCTGACGGGCTCGCTCGCCCTCTTCGTCGCCCTGCTTCTGCTGCCGCAGGCCGCGGCGGCACGCCCGACCTATTTCGAAACCCTGACCTCGACCTATAATATCGCCGAGGAATCGCGCCTGCATGGCTGCGGCCTTTGCCATAACCGCTGGACGGGCACCGGACAGCGCAATCCCTTCGGCTTGGCGGTGCAGCAACACCTGTATGCGGGCAAGACCATCGGTGCGGCCCTGGCCGCAACCGAGAGCCTGGACAGCGACGGCGACGGCACGAACAATCTCGACGAGCTCACCCTCTTTATGACCCTGCCGGGTTTCTCTTGCGTCAATTTTGAAAATGCGGTCGGCTTCCCTTCCGGCTTCGACACCTTCGTCACGCCGGCGGTCCCCACCTGCCTCGACCCGATCGATCTCGATCTCTCGGTGGCGGCGTGGAGCTTTGTCGCCAACCTTGGCAAGACTTCGACCTTGGCGCTCGAGCTGATCAACCACGGGGCAACATTGCCAATCAACATCTCGTCGGTCGAGTTGCTCCCGGGAGCCCACCCCAGCGTGTCGATCCTGGCGTCGGCGGCCCCCTTCTCCATCCCCGTCGGCGGGCGGTCGAGCGTGCTCATCACCTTCGCACCAGAGGAGGCCGGCTTTGCCACTGCAACGCTGCGGGTCGAATCCGACGATCCAGATGAACCCATTTTTGACGTCGCGTTCAGCGGCATCGGCGTGCCGCGGAATCTGGCTGAACTCGGCCTCCGGCGCGACTGCCGCAAACAGGTCGATCGCGCCTTTGCCAGCTACTCGAGAACGCATCTGCGCGAATGGAGCCGCTGCACGGCCCGCGAAGCACAAGGCATCGACTGCGGTGGCGCCCAGCGTGACTTCAAAATTGTTCAAGCCAAGGCGGCACTGCGAGAGGCCGTGGGGGGAGCGCGGGACCGCGCTTGTCAGGGTGCCGGCTTGAACCCCGCACTTGCGGGCTACGAGGCCAGCTGTGCCGAGAGCGGGGCCTGTGCAGATCTGACGGTGACGGGGTTTGCTTCATTTGCCACTTGTCTCGTCTGCCGCCAGGACGCCGCAACGGCTACCTTCCTCGACGCGGCAATCGACCAGATGCCGCCCGACCTCCCCGCCGCATTGCCGCTGCCCGCCGCCGCCTGTGCCCGCCAACTGCTGCCCGGTCTTGAGCGCGCGGTCGGCAAGCTGCGCGGCGCCATCGCCGCCTGCGGTCTGGAGACCCTCGATGCCGTGCCCGCAGTCGATTGCGCTGCGGCGACCGCCGAGGACGCCGCAGCGCTGCAAGCCCAAATGAACCGCCTCGTGGGCCGCTGTGGCACGCCCGAAGGAATGCCGGGTTGCGAATTCGGCGGCGATGCCGTCGCGGGCTGCCTCGCAACGGCGGCGGACTCGGTAGCGCGCAGCCTCGTGCCTTAGGGGCGGGAGGGTCCGGGTAGAACGTGCGCGCAGCCCGTGCCGCAGGGGCGGGAGGGTCCCGGTAGAACGTGCGCGCAGCCTCGTGCCGCAGAGGCGACGCCGTTCACGGCGATACTACGGACATTCCCTGCCCCTCAATTGAGTCAGGCCTACCTGATCGGCTAGAGAACGGGCTCGGGGTCCCACCCCGGGAGGAGGACTTTAGAGATGGACCCACAGAATCTGCTTGCCGACCCCGCCGTGCACGCCTGGGCTCTCGCCAGCGTCGTGGTCGCGCTTAAAACCCTTGCCGCCGGCATCCACACCAGCCGGACGCGGATACAGAAGGGCCTCTTCATCTCGCCTGAGGATTACGCCCCGCTGGGGCTTGAGGCTAAATCTGGTCTCGACGACGATATCGAACGCGCCCGCCGCATCCACCAGAACGACCTCGAAGCCGGCCTGCCCTTCTGCATGATCGGGCTGGTCTATGCTCTCACCGGGCCCAGCTCGCTCGGCATCTGCCTCTGCTTTGCCGGCTTTCCGTTGGCACGCATCGCCCACAGCGTCACCTACGCTTATGGACTGATGCCCCACCGCACCGTCGCCTGGTCAATCGGCTTCTCGATCACGATCTGGATGGGAGTGACCTCCTTGATCGCGCTGCTCTGACCAAGACGATGGAAATCCGCCATGCGGTCGTCACCGGCGGGGGTAGCGGCCTCGGTCGCGCCTTTTGTCTTGAAATCGCCCGCAACGGCGGGATCGTCGTCGTTGCCGATCGCAACGAAGAAAGCGCACGCGAAACCGCAGATCTGATCGAGTCGCGCGGCGGGCGCGCCGAGGTAGTGCGCGTCGATGTCTCCAGCGCACAAGAAATGATGGAACTCGGCGAGTTCGCGCGACGCGTCCTGCCGCAAATCGACCTGGTCGTGAACAACGCCGGTGTCGTCGCTGGCGGAGAAATCGGCACCATTCCACTCGAAGAATGGAGATGGCTGCTCTCGATCAACCTCGACGGCGTGATCCACGGCTGCCACGTCTTTGCGCCCTTGCTCCGGCAGCAACGACACGGCGCAATTCTGAATGTGGCCTCGGTGGCCGGTCTGATCTCGGCCCCCTTGCTCGGTCCC
>VFKT01000194.1 GCA_009885395.1 Deltaproteobacteria bacterium
ATGGCGCCCGCGTGGTGTCGGCGGATGGCCAAACCGGAACGACCGTGCGCTTCTCGGAGGGCCTGCTGCCCGGCCCGCCAACCACCTACCAGGTCGACCGATCCCGTTTCGATGAGGTGCTGCTGCGCAACGCCGAGCGGCTCGGCGCCTCCGTTCGCGAGGGTGTCGAAGTGCGCGACGCCATTTGTCGCGACGGGTTGTGGTCTCTTTCCTTGAGCGCGGCAGGCGCAGGCAGCGAGACGGTCGAAGCCAGACACGTGGTGGACGCCAGCGGACGCGACGCTTTTCTCTCGCGAAGCTGGCGCTCGCGCCGGATGATGGCGGCGCATCGCCGGGTGTCGGTCTTCTCGCATTTTCGCGGTGTCACGCTGGATTCTGAAATTGATGCCGGCAATACCGTCCTGGTCCTACTGAAGGACGCCTGGTTCTGGATGATTCCGCTCTCTGCCGAGGTCACGAGTGTCGGCGCGGTGTTCGACGGCGAACCTTGGCGGGCTGCCGGGCTTGCCCCGGAGGAGGCCTTGGCCCGCGCCATCGGCAACGCCCCGGAAGTGGCGCGGCGGCTTGAGCGAGCCGAGCGGATCGCGCCGGTGCGCGCGACCAGTGATTTTTCCTACAGCAGCGATCTCGTCACCCGGGATGGCGCGGTGCTGGTGGGCGACGCGTTTGCGTTCCTCGATCCGGTCTTTTCCTCCGGCGTGTGGCTGGCCATGCGCTCCGCCGCGGCGACGGCCGAGGTGTTGACGAAATGCTTGGCTCGGCCGCGCCGGGCGGCTGGCCTTCTGCAGCGCCACGCACGTCGCGAGAAGCGCATCCATCAGCATTTCTGGCATCTGATCGAAGGGTTCTACTCGCCAGGGTTCCGCGATCTTCTGATGCAGCCACAATCCCGCTTCGGCCTTGCCGCCGCTGTCCGGACCGCGCTCTCCGGCAGCGTTTCGCGTGATCCGCGCTTTCGCCTCCGGCTGACCGCCTTCATGGCCTTGACGAAACTCCAGGCGCGCTTTTCGATGTTGCCGCCCATTGTTCTGCCGAGTGCCTTGGAACCCGGTTCGGCGTCCTCCATGGTTGATCTTGCGCTTGCGGCTGAAGCCTGAAGCACGCCCCTCCGGACGTCAGGGCCGGGCGCGCAAGGTGTCGCGATCCAGCTTGCCGCGAGCGTCGCGCGGCAATTCTGGGAGGATCTCAATCCGGCGCGGCCGCTCGTGCGGCGCCAGTCGCTCGCGGCAATGCGCTATTATTTCGGCCACCGACAAGCCTTCGCCGGCCTCTACCCAGGCTCGCAGCTCGGCCCGTCCCGGTGCCCGCTCCTCACCCAGCACCGCGACATCGCGCACCGCTGCGATCTCGCGAAGAATACGCTCGACCAGAGCCGGCCGAACTTTACGGCCGCCGACGTTGACCAGATCATCCAACCGTCCGGCCAGATGAAGACGACCCTCGTCGTCCAGCCGTCCCAGATCGCCGGTCCGGAACGTTTCCGGCGCGAGGACCGCGCCCTCGCCGGCAAGGTCGTTGGCGGCCATGCCGTGAAAACCAAGCGCTACCGAACGACTGTGGACAACCACCCGGCCGAAACCCTCGACGTCGGCTTCGTCGATCGAGAGGCGGACACCGGCAAGCGGCGTCCCGACGCGGCCCTCGATCGCCGCTTCGCCGGGCGCTTGCTCGAAGCAGATGCCGCCACATTCGGTAGAACCATAAAAATTGGCAATCTCGAGCCCAAAGCGGGTGGCAAAGGTGCCGCGCAGAGCAAGCGGTAACGCGGCCCCCGCCGAGAGGACCAGACGGACGGAACCCAGCCCGCCAGCATCGGCCGCTGTTCGCGCCAGCGCCGAGAGCTGCGCCGGCACGCTCGGCCAGACGCTGGCTCCGGCGACACGCGCCCGCTCGAGAATCGGACGCGGCAGCAGGTCATCGACACAAACCAGCGCCAGACCACGACCCAGCAATCCAAGCACAATATTATCAAAGCCATAGGAATGGGAAAGGGGGATCGTGACCAGATTCCGGTCGCCGGGTTCAAGCCCCATGCTGCGGACGATGTTGTCGAGTCCGGCCGCAAGCGCGTCGGCGGAAAGTTGCACCGCGCGCACCTCACCGGTTGATCCCGAAGTGAGCTTCAGCAGCGCACAGGCTGCCGAAGGCGGATCGCCCTGCGGCTCAAGCCCGCTGCTCTGGAGGGTGCCCTCTACGACATCGCCCTCAAGCCAAAATTGTGCGCCACACGACGCCGCCAACTCCCGCGCTCGGGCCTCGGGCAAGGTCGAATCGAGCAGCAACGGCACGCCGCCCGCCATCCAGGTGCCAAGAACCCGAACCACGAGGTCGACCGGGCTGGCGGTATGGACCGCCACCACACTCCGGAGCGCCGTGCCGAAGCGGCGGCTGAACCCCTCCGCCAGGCGCGCCAGCCCATCGCGGTCGAGCGGCTCTTTG
>VFKT01000155.1 GCA_009885395.1 Deltaproteobacteria bacterium
TCGCCGAATACGATATTTTTGAGATTGAGTCGGATAATTACAGTATAAATAATCAATCGATCGGAGTTCGATGGGCGTTTGTTTAGACTGTAGCAGAAGGCGCAGAAGCGACGACGGCGGCGACTGAGGCCGTGGTGCCTGCTGCGCGCCCCGATCGATCCAGGCACGAATCAGCCCGACCTCGTCCGGCCTCAATGGCTTCGGCGGATCGGCTCTTCCGTCTCCCGTCCCACGCCCGCTACCCCGGGATCATCCGCCTCACTCTGGAACAAGTCCGCGCCGTCGAGGAAGGCCGGGAAATCCCCGCCGTCACGACCCGCGCCAAACGAGAAGTGGTCAATTATTTTGCCGCGCTACGTTTCGTGGAAAAGAACTCCGCCAAGAAAACGGTTTCACATGAAGATGTCCTTCGGCTCCACAAAATCATGGCTGGCGACGTGATGGATCAGGGCACTGCGGGACGCTATCGCACGATCGCCGTTCGCGTGGGCCGCTATGTTCCTCCGCCACCGGAAGACGTCTCCGGGTTGATGTTCGAGTTACTGACGTGGTGGAACAAGGAATCCAGCAAGCTTTCGCCCGTGCTTAGTTCCGCGATTTTGCATTATCGCTTTGAAGCCATCCATCCCTTTGCCGACGGGAACGGTCGCAGTGGCCGCACGCTGGCATTGTGGGAGTTGTATCGGCGTGGTTTTGATACGCACCACATCTTCTCGGTGGATGAATTCTATTGGGAAGATCGTCCGCGATATTACGCGGCGTTGGACGCCGTCCGCCGCGAGGGCGAGGATCTGTCGAGCTGGCTGGAGTATGCCGCCGAAGGGTTGCAACTAACGCTGGAGCGGGTCTGGTCGAGGGTGCAGAAATTTTCAGCGCACTCGACTCGGACAAAGCTTGTTTTACGCCCGAAGCAGGAGCAACTACTTCAACTTTTGCGAGACCATAGAAGGATGGCTCCGCAGGAGATTTGGGAGGCATTGGGTGTTACGAGGCAGGGTGCCATCAAGTTGATCCAGCCACTGCTCGACGCAGGAATAGTAGAGCGCATTGGATCGAGAAAATCCGGCCGCTACATTCTCAAGTGAAGCGGAACGAGCCCGTGGTTCATGTGATTCACTGCCAGGGAAAGTGCCAGGGAAAAGTAGTGGCGGAGTTAAGCCCGAAAAGCTAAGTTGAGTTGGGAAGATTGATCAGATTCTGCATGGAGCGCAGGCGACTTGGTCCTCCGGCGGGACCAACTTCGGCGCAGTTGAGTCGCGCCAGCCCAAGACCGCTTCCAGCAGCGGTTTGTGTTTGGCCAGCCCGCCCCAACTGGCGGACAGATGCAGCACCACTTGCCGCCCGCTGCGGCCGAGGATGGCCCCGCAGACAAACACCGCCGTGCGCAGCGTCGCCGGCTGCCGGTAACCCTGCTGCGGACTCACCTGCTGCTGGTAAAGGCTCAGCAGGTTGAAGGTGAAGAGCACCGCCAGGAACGCCGCCTCCGTCGCCCAGAAGTTCTGCGTGCAAAAACCCTGCGCGCTCAAATCATTCTTCAACTCCTCGATGCGTTGCTCCACGCAGGCCCGCTGGTTGTAGTCGCGCCACAACTCCAGGCCCGCGTCCAGGCGGTTGGTCACCCAGACCCGGAACGTGTAGCCCGGCACGTCGATGAGTTTGCGGCCCACCGCCGCCTTGTCCTCCCGCACCCGCTCGCGCACCACCACGAAGCGGCGCTCCTGCGACCAGCCCTGGAGCCGGGCGGTGAACTCGCCCACCGCGTAATGTTCATCCACCACCGACCAGTTCTGGATCGAGGCCGCGCGCCGCTTGAGTTGCGTGGTCAGCCGCGCCACCACGATGTAGGAGAGAGAGCGCTCTTCCAGAAACGCCAGCAACGCCTCCTCGAAGAACCCGCTGTCCGCGCGCACGCAGCGCAGCGACATTCCCGCCGGCAACAACGCCAGCGCCTCGCGCAGAAACGGAACCACCCCGCGCGCCGAGCCCGTGTTCCCACTCTCGCAACCAGCCGTGCAGGACGAAGGGCGCCTCCGCCAGCACCGCCAGCAGCGGATGATGACTGTGGCGTCCCGGCCGGCGCGGGTTGTAACCCCGGGCCGCGCCCTGCTGGGAGCCCGAGCGCTGCAACACCGTCGAATCCAGATCCAGCGAGAAGCCCTCCCTGGGACAACGCAAGAGCCCCAGCAACCAGACCCACAACGGCCGCCAGAAACTCTGGATGCCCGGCTGGGTGAAACGATGGAAGAAGCTGCGCACCGTGTCGGCGCCCGGCCAGCGGGCCAGACCCAGCAGCGCATGCAGCGCGCGATCCGCGCGAGCCATCTCGGTGTGCGCGAAGCGGCGCGCGCCCACCACCACGCCGATGAGGAACGCCGTCAACGTGTGGCCCAGCGGGATGGCGTTGGGACTGGTCAACTGCCACGGCAGATGCGCCTCCACCTGGCGGGCATAGCCGATCTGCTCAAGGAAGGTGATGAAGCTGACCAACCCGCCGAAGGGCGTGACCGGCCGGGGAGTTTCCGTGAGTTTGACTTTGGCGGAGTGGAAAAGAGGGGCTACAAAAGTCTGCATCGTTCTGTTCCTTTCTGGGTGCGGGGTTGGAGTTGCCAAACCCACTCTGCCTCAGACCCCAGGAACAGAACGACCTTCTTTCATCTCAGCTTTTCGGGCTTAACTCCCGAACAAATCCAACTGCGGCGTCGCTTCCAGCGTCTTCAACTTCTCCCGCTCCGCCCGGTGACGTGACGCCTGCCGCACCGTGCCTTCCGGAGTCAGCTCGCTCTCCTCCAGGTTGCGCAA
>VFKT01000022.1 GCA_009885395.1 Deltaproteobacteria bacterium
CGCCGCCGGTGCCCATGAACACTCACTCGTCACTGGTCCCTGCGGTCCACTGGGCCATCGCGGCGGTCTCGGAGATCGACGGCGTCGTGAGCGATGCGCTGCTGGCGGGCGGTGTCGCGGCCGTGGAGAACGCAAGAGCCAGGGTCCTGTTGCGCTAGCGACGTCCTATCCGTTCCGCCGCACGCCTGTCGCGCCTCAAAACCCGGTCGCGCCGGTCATCCTTGAGGTTTCTGCCGTGCGGCTGCCTGTCAGAGCAGCTGGTTGGGTCGAGGGCTGGCGCGGTGGTCCTTAGGCTTCCGGTGGCAGTTGTGAGCGATTTCTCGCTCACGCCTCAGTCCGGCTTGCCGTAACTCCGTCTCCAGCCCCCGCCACATCGAACGCAGCATGCGGATTTCCCGCACTGCGCTCCCCTGCTTGCTTCGCGCCAAGGGTTATGAGGCCCATCATGCCGGAGATGCTTTCGGCGCCGACTGCCACCTGACCCGATACTCATCAAAGAGCCCCAGTTCGGCAACCAGCCAGCGCCTACTCCACCTCTTCCAGCCGAAGCCACCGCGCTTGCAGGCCCGTGCCAGGTGTCTTCGAACCTTCTTCTCCACCCACATGCGAATGTAACCGAAGCATCGACTCGAGTTGCCGACCGCGAAGTAGTTCACCCAGCCCCGCAGGATCGGGTTGATCTTTACGATCACCCCCTGCACCGGCCACGAGCGCGAGCTGTTGAAAATGCCTCTCAGCTTTGCCACCAGCTCTGTGCGCTTCTTCATCCGGGGCATCACTAATGGCATCCACCGACCCTTGCGAGACAGCACACGCCGAAAGTCAAAACCCAGGAAGCTGAAGCATTCCCCTCGCGCAAGATCGACCACCTTACTTTTGTCTTCGTTCACTTCCACTTGCAGATGAGCGAATTCCTCCCGTAGCCGCGTCTGCACAGCTCCGAAGAGCCATGCGTGCCGCGGGTGCTCGTGCACCAAGACGACCAGATCATCCGCAAAACGTGCATACTCGAGCGCCGGGCCCCAGGGCGTACGCGTCACCTCCTGCGCCCTCTCTAGCATCCTGTCCACCTCGGTGAGGTAGATGTTACTCAAGAGGGGTGAGAGCACGCCCCTCACGCAATTGACAACTCTTGGCCTTCGCGCCGTTCGAGTCAGGCTGCCCGAGAGACTCGGGACCTCCTTCCCCGGGCTCATTCGACTCTGCCGCGGGCAGTCGATACACAATCGTGGCGCCTTGCTCGTCGATTTCGACCTTGGCAACGAGGGTGCGAATGATGTGCCGGCGTTCGAGCCAGGACAGGGCGGCGAGTCCGCTTTGGATGCGCGTTGCGAAGTCTTCTAGCTGGGTGACGACGGCGCGGAGTTGAACGGTCTCGTACAGGCTTCGGTCGGCATCATCGACGTCGCGCTGGGCCTGCTCGATGCGCGCGCGGACATTCGCACTGCGAATCTTGAGGTCCTTGATCTCTATCGCGCCGATCTCGTACGCGTCTACGAGTCGCTTCAAGCTTCGCTCATGGACCGAGAGTGCCCGAACTGCCTCGTCCTTGCGAGCGCGCAGGTCGACAGGAAGCCCGTCGCATTTTTGGCGCCGCGACCACTCGTCAAGCACCCGCTTTGGATTTTGCAGGAGTTCACCGACTGATTTCCAGACGTAGCTGTCGAGTTGGTCGACGCGGACCTGAGTGTTGTTGCACACACGTCCGCCTGCAAAGCGGTGAGCGTCACCGCCGACGCACCGATAGTAAGCGTATTGGTTACCACCCTTTGCAGCGGACTTAGACACCGTCTTCCCATAGAACGCGTAGCCACAGCAAGTGCAGACAGTAAGCCCTTGAAGCAAGTAGCGTTGCCCGCGCAGGTTGCGTTGAGAGAGCTGCTTGTTGCGCGCCAGCTGCCCTTGAACAGCTTCAAATAGATCGCTCGAAACAATTGCGGGCACATCGATCGTGATCCAGTCTGCCTTGGGTTTATCACGGTGCGTGCTCTTCGCGCGCCGCGGCGTCACGCTCTTGCCACGAATGGGACGCAGCAACCTGCGTCGCTCGGTCGCCTCAGTTTTTCCGAAGGCGGCTTTGCCCATGTGCGCCGGGTTTTGAAGCATTGCCCACACCGTGGCGCGATCCCAGCGCCCGGCGCCGCGGCGTGTTGGGACCTGCTGCGCGTTGAGTTCGCGCACGATGGCTCCGATGGATTTTTGGTCATGCACGAGCGAGTGAAAGACGCGGCGCACAACCTTGGCCTCGTGAAGCAGGATGCGATAACTCGCAGGGGCTTCGTCGGACTTCTTGACGTACGCGAAGCCGTACGGAGCTCCGCTCATCGGATTGACCGACCCCTGGCGCGCGCGATGAATCTTGCCGCGCCGACAGCGCTCGAGAATTTTCGCGCGCTCGTACTCTGCGATCATACCCTGCACTTGCACCAGCAGTTCGTCCTCCGCAGTTTGTCCAGCCGGACCGTGCAAGAAAATGGGACTCACGCCGTGCCTTCGAAACTCATCAAGCAACAGCACCTGGTAGGCGTACTTGCGCGCGAGCCGGTCGGGGCTGTGCACGTAGAGGATCTCGACAGCACCTTCCGCCGCCCGGTCGCGAAGCCGCTCGAGCGCAGGGCGCACCAGAGTTGCGCCGCTGAAGCCTTCATCCACATAGACATCCTGTGGCAACAAGACGTGGCCGTCGGCTTCCGCGCGCAGCTTCAGCGCCACCACCTGACTCTCGACCGTTGCTTGTTGCGCCTGCTTCTCCGACGAGACACGCGCATAGATTGCTATCGACTTC
>VFKT01000317.1 GCA_009885395.1 Deltaproteobacteria bacterium
GAGAGCCTTGGGCGGCCGGATCGCCTGCTTCATTCGCAACGTGAAACGCTGGCAGGGCGGCGCCATGCTGCTGCGCTGGGTAGGCGCTGCCGTCGTCGAGTCCGCCCTCGACTGCAGCGCACCAGTCTTGCTCGCAAACAGGTCGATCCGCTGCGCTTGATGCTGTTCAAGATTGGCGGCAGGGTGACGAGCTCGGTCCGCCGGGTGGTCCTCCACCTGGCCCAGAATCATCCCTGGCGCAGGGAGTGGCTCGAAGCCGCTGCCGCCTGCGGTGCGAGCGTCTCCCTACCGCAGCAGACCCCCGGATGTTCCAGCGGTTTCTCCGGCACCGGAGGGTTCGGGCTGGCGGGGCTTGCGGTACCCGCGATCTCGCCAGCATGCAGGTTCTGTCGCGGCGAAAAGGGGGGCTTGGCGCAGCTTGCTCTCAACGGGAAAATCGTCGACCGCCTCACTCTCTGGGAGACCGGCACGCATGCGGTTCGCAGATCCCGGGGCTTCCCTGTAGGTGTCATCGCGTGAAGATTCTCGTGACCGGCGGTGGCGGTTTTCTCGGTTCTCATCTCTCGGAGGCTCTGATTGAGCGCGGCGACGAGGTTTTCATTCTCGAACCGGGCGGCACCACCAAGGTGCGCCACCTGATCGGCCATCCGCGCTTTCGGGTGGTGCGCGATAGCGTGCTCAGTCCCGATATCCTCGATTCGCTGATCTCCCAGGTCGATCTGGTCTTCCATCATGCCGCCGTGGTGGGCGTCGAGCATTATGTTGGTGATCCCTACGAGGTCTTGAACGTCAATGTCAATGGCACGCAGAATGTCCTCAAGGCGGCCTTCAAATACGGCCGCCGGGTGGTGCTGGCCTCGACCTCCGAGGTCTACGGTCGCAATCCGAAGGTGCCCTGGCGCGAAGACGACGATCGCGTGCTCGGCTCCACGCGCATCGACCGCTGGTGTTACTCGACCTCGAAGGCGACCGCCGAGCATCTTTGCTTTGCCTATCGAAAGATGGGCTTGCCGGTGACCATCGTGCGCTATTTTAACATCTACGGACCACGGCTCGACAAACTCGACGCCGGTCGGATCATCACCATCTTCATGGGCCAGTTGTTGCGCGGCGAGCCCTTGACCGTGATCGGCGACGGTCTCCAGACGCGCTGCTTCACCTGGGTCGCTGACGCGATCCGCGCCACCATAGCTGCCGGTGTGAACCCGGGCACAGAAGGCGAGATCTTCAATATTGGTACCGATGTCGAGACATCAATCCTTGAACTCGCTGAAACCATGATCGAAATCTGTGGCGGCATTTCGACCGTCCGCTTTGTCAACCAGCGTGAAGTTTATGGCGATAGCTACGAGGACATCCCGCGGCGGGTGCCCGATGCCACGCGGATGCGCGAGATCCTCGGCGTGCACTGCGATACCGCGCTGCGCGAGGGACTTGTAAGGACCATCGACTCGTTCCGCGAAGAGTTTCAGCCCCGCGCCATGGCCCGCGCTGCTGGCGTCTGACAGCCGTCGCGGCACGTCGGGTCAGCTTGCCGGATTGACCTCTTCGCGGCGCGGCAAATCCACCCGTTCGAGGAAGCGGCGGCTGCCAAGAATGCGGGCCAACAGGGCTGGTGCGAGGCGTTTGAACCACCAGACGAACCGGCCCTCGGGCATCGGGAGCGCGTAAAGAAGTCCGGCACGGACGGCGGCCAGGGCACGGCGGGCCACGTCGTCGGACTTGAGTCTGCCGGCGGCCATCTGGCGGGCTGCCGCTCCGACAAGCTCAGGATCAGGACGCGGCATCGATTCGAGCAGCCTGGTCTGGAAGAACGACGGGCAGAGCACCGTCACGCCGACACCATAGCGGCGCAGTTCGGAGTGGAGCGTTTCCGAGAGGGCGACCACACCGGCCTTCGAGACATTATAGGGACCGAGCA
>VFKT01000374.1 GCA_009885395.1 Deltaproteobacteria bacterium
CTGCTCGCGAGCCGCGGTCTCGCGTATTTCTGGCAAAGTCCGCTGGTTGCCCTGACACTCGGCGACGGCACGCAGGTCTTGGGCGAACCCTTTGGAGTTGAAGAAATTCCAGGCTCGCCTGGCGCGATGCGATCCCGAATCAAGACCGGCAATCGAGACGTCACCGGCCGTGATTTTATTTGGATAGACGATGCGGATGTGCGCGAGCGCAGCTTGCCCCCCGACGTGGTCGTGCTCGAGCGGCGCGAATGGGGAAATTTCTATGGTACAGCCGTCGAGTTGCGACTGGGCAGCACTTCGCCCATTCGCGGGAGCCGTGCGGTTCTCGAGGGGTTCCCGCCCGCGCAGGAAAGGGCCTTGTCGGAATTTGACGCGCTCCGTTCACTGGAGAGAGACGACTTGGGCTACCTGAATCAGGGTTTCGAGGCACTGCGTCTTGAGGAACGACGCCTCGATCTCGACGGGGTGGTGGGGCCGGAACGTATCGAAAAACTGAAAGGGCTGGAGACCGAGCGGGCCGCCTTGCAGCAGGCCTACGATCTCCTGAACAGCGAGGTGGTGCGTCGGCGCGAGGCGTTGCGCAGCGATCTGCTCGTGGTCAGCACGATCGATGGTCAACTTCGCGAGATTCCTGTGGCCGACATCATTCGCCTGGTGCCCGCCAACAGTCTTGGCTTCGGCGGCCGTCTGGCCGTCTATTTCGATAGGCTCTGGGAATTCGTCAGCGGCGAGCCACGCGAATCCAACACCGAAGGGGGCATTTTCCCAGCAATCTTTGGCACGGTGCTGATGGTCCTGGTCCTCTCGGTCGTGGTCGCTCCATTGGGTGTCCTGGCCGCGCTCTATCTGCGGGAATATGCGCGCGAAGGCCTGTTCGTGCAAATCGTGCGCATCGCCGTCAATAATCTCGCCGGTGTTCCTTCGATCGTCTTCGGGGTGTTTGGCCTGGGATTTTTTGTCTACACAATCGGCGGCAACATCGATCAACTTTTCTTCCCCGAGTCCCTGCCCACACCGACCTTGGGTACAGGTGGCATTCTCTGGGCCAGTTTGACGCTGGCCCTGCTGACGGTTCCGGTGGTCATTGTCGCTACCGAAGAGGGACTGGCGGCGGTGCCGCGTGCCGTGCGCGAGGCGTCGTTGGCGCTGGGTGCGACCCGGTTCGAGACCATCTGGCGGGTGGTCCTTCCTGCGGCGGCACCTGGATTGATGACGGGGCTGATTCTCGCCATGGCGCGTGCGGCCGGCGAAGTCGCGCCGCTGATGATTGTTGGCATGGTCAAGCTCGCGCCGGCCTTGCCGATCGACGGCCAATTCCCCTTCGTGCACCTTGAGCGGAAGTTCATGCACCTCGGTTTCCATATTTACGACGTCGGCTTTCAAAGCCCGAATGTGGAAGCCGCCGAGCCGCTGGTCTTTGCGACCGCGTTGCTGCTGGTGCTCGTGGTGAGCGTGATGAATTTGTTTGCGATCGTGGTCCGCAACCGGCTGCGCGCCCGCTACGCCACCAGCGCGGTCTAGCCCGGACGCGGCGCGGGCAGTCTCTTCTTCGGAGATGCGACATTGGCCGCAGGCCTGCAGTTCCGGAGCGAGTCAGAGTCGGCGGGGGACTCCCCCGCACCGGCTGCGATCAAGGTCTGACGCTTGCGTCGGGTCGCGTTCAGCCGGCGGCTTCAGCGCTTGCGCAGGACAACGTAGAGCGCGCCGTCGCCGCCGTCGTGCGGCTCGGCGGTGCCCAGACCGATCAGGCGTTCCCGGTGGCGGCCGGCCGCGATCCAGGTGGGTACGGACGAGCGCAGGACACCGCCGCCGTCCTTGGCGGTCCCCTTTCCGGTGATCACCAGCACGCAGCGCCAGTTGCGCATCCAGGCTTCGTCGAGGAAGCGGTTGACCTCGTCGATGGCTTCTTCCTGGGTGCAGCCGTGCAGATCAAGGCTCGCCTGCACGCGCAGCATACCGCGCCGGATCCGCTCGCGGGTGGTGCGGTCGAGACGCAGATCCTGCAGATCGACGTCGACCTGTTCAGGCTGCTGACGAAGGCGGAAATGCTCGGCAAGCGCGTGGCCGGGTTCGTCCTCGGCAACTCCGGCCGATTCGTCCAGAGGCTGCACGCCGCTCATCGCCAGGGCCCATTGCGATTCTTCGTCAAGACCTGTTTCAACCATCGGTTCCTCGGCGACCGAGGCCTTCACCTCGTCGTCGGTTTCTTCGTCGTGCGGATGCCGGCCCATGGTTTCTGTCACGGTTTCGAGCCGTAACGCGAGAAGGATTCCTGGTTCTCGAAGTAGAGGACGCGGCCGTCCGGGCCAGCCGCGATCAAAGCGGTTGCCTTGTCAACCTTGCCACCGGTCACCGGATCGACGGCCTGGCGGATCGCCGAATCTTTCGCTAGACGGCCCTTGCACATTTCGCAGCAGCCGTAATAGGTGCGGCCTTCGACCTCGACCGGGATCTGGTCGCGTGGAAAAAAGGTATCGTTGACCATGCAGACCTTACGGCTCTCGACCTTGGTCAGGGTCGGCGCGGCGGCCGATTCCGATGTCGGGGCCGATAGCACCGGGCCGGCCAGTCCGAGCAGCAGGCCGGTGAGCACGAGGAGACTTGTTGATCGGAACGTTTTCATGTTTTTACCTTTCGAGGTGGATTGTAGAGGACGAGCATTTCGTACACGATCGCCGGCACGTCCTGGCCGACGATTCCGACCTGGAGTTCGTTGGTGACCATCGTGCCCTTGGGCCTCTGATCGACCCCACGCAGCCGTGAGCGGGCACGGATCTTTGCCCCCGCCGGTACCGGGGCCACGAAACGCAGTTTGTCGGCGCCGTAGTTCACGGCGTTGCCGTAGCCGACGATGCTGAAGTCCGAGCGGGTGCGGAGCATTGGCAGCAAGCTTAAAGTAAGGAAGCCATGCGCGATCGGTCCGCCAAAAGGGCTCTCGCGGCGGGCCCGTTCGACATCGACGTGGATCCACTGGTGGTCGCCGGTCAATTCAGCGAAGCCGTTGATCATTTCCTGGGAGACTTCGATTTCAGGACCCCAGCCACTGAAATCTTCGCTGACCTGGGCCTTCAGGCCCTCGATGTCGTCGAAACGGATTTCCGCCATGAATCGCCCCCCGGGTTTTGCAGCCTCGAATTTCGCGAGCACAAACAGTCGGGGTTGGGACGCCGGATCGCAAGGGGGAGGCGGGCTTCCCCATTGGGCGGCTGAGCGGTACGGTCGCAGGTTCCCCATGCGAGCGCCTTATGAAATCGAGACCCTGTCGGAGTGGTTGCCCACTTTCGATTCCGCCCGTGCTGATGAAATCCTGGACGGAGTCTCGCCGCTGGCGTGGCTGGCCGAAGGGGCGACTGTCGAGGGGATCCACCGGCTTGGCAGCCGGCTGGTCGGGGCCAATGCCATGGATATCGAGGGTGGGAGCTTCGAAGTTGCTCTGGGACTGACCACCGAGGGGCATCTGGCCTGCGCCTGCCCGTGCCGGTCGGCCGCCCCGCCGAGCCTCGAGGCTCCCCGCAAGGGCTCGAAGCCTGAACCTGAACCGAAAAAAGATGAGGGGAGCCTGCTCCGGGGACTGACGATTGGCCAGCCCTGTCGGCATGAGGCGGCCCTGCTGGCGGCATTGGTGGCCGACAGCGAATTGCGCCGCGAAATCGCCGGGTTGCCCGAGCTTGCTGGCACGGCTCAGATTCGTGCCGCGGCGGCCGAAGAGGGGGTCGAGCCCGAGGACGAGAACGACGCCTCGTCAGAGGGCGGGCTCTTGGCGGCGACGCTGCCTGCGTGGCAGCGTCGAGGGCGCCTCGACCCGCTGGGCGGGGTCGGCTTCCTCCTCGAAATCGACCCGGGCACACTCCACGATCCGGATCTGCCGCCTGGCCTCCGGGTGCAGATCGTCGAGGAGGGAACGCGGCGGCCGGTGACGGCTGATCTGATCGAGACCCGACGAATTACGGGCTCCGAGTGGCGTCTGCTCGAGCCACTGCTGCCCGACCGCGGCCTGCGCGGTGGCTTTGTCGTGCGGGGTGACGGCGCGGCCCGGTTTCTGGAACGGGCGGCGCATATCGGGGCCGAGTTGCTGCTCGGCAAGGAACGTCATCCGCTTCGCTGTGATGCCGTTGCTTGGCGACCGGCTTTGCGCGTCCGTCCGGCCACCCGCTCGGATCTGGCCGGGCATCCGGTGCTGCTGGAAGAAGCGGCGACACGAGCCGAGCGCCGCGAAGGTCTTGAACGGGTCGCAGCTCGCTTGCGGCGCGACGGTTTTGACGCTCCGCTGAGTCTGGTTGCCCGCTCACTCGGGTCGGCCGGAGACGACCTGGGCCAGCAGTCGAACAAGCCCATGATTCTTGAGGCGGTCTGGCGGCGTAGCGGACGGCTCGGCGTCGCTCCGGGGCAGATCCACGAGGATGACGCTTGGGCCGAGCGGAAATTCGCCACCACGATGGTCTTCCTCGGCGGCTCACGCTGGATCCTTGCGCCCGATGGTGGATTGGTGGCGCCGATTGCCGAGGACGTCGGCCCGGTGGCCCTGTCGCGGCTGCAGCTTCAGCCGACGTTGCTCTTCGAGCAGGAGGACGCCACCCGGCTGCCTGGGCTTTTGCACGAAATTTTTACTGGGGAAGGGGTTGTGCTGCCCGGGCGCGAAGAACTGGGCCTGGCACCCAAGCCGCAGCCCCGGATCCGCTTGCGATTGACTGGCGATCTTTTCGAGGTCGCAGCGCAACTCGAAGCGGTTTACGGGCGCGAGCTCCATGCCATCGACCGCGGTTTCATTGGCGATCCCCTCGACGAGAGTCGTGATGCCGATGCCGAAGAGGCGGCGGTGCGCTGCCTCGAGGCGAGTGGCATGGAGCGGTTGCCGACGGTGCGGACGCGACGCCCACGCCGCGGTCGGGAAGTCGTCGAAGAGGGTCCGACCCGGCGCGCTCTCGGCGACGCCGCCGTCGAGTTCTGGACGCAGACCTTGCCGGGCATGGTCAGCGAGGCCGAGGCCGGTGGGCCCATTCATGAGATTCTGATTCCGCGCGGCCTCTCTCAGGTGCGTGTCGCGCAGCCGGTGCGCAGTTCTATGCGCGCCGGGGTGGGTGAACAGAGCGTCCTCGACCTTAAACTTTGGTTCGACAGCGATGGCCTCGAGGTCGAGATCGCCGCCATCCGGCGTGCCCTGGCGGAGAGGCGGCAATGGATCCGGCTCTCGGACGGCAGTGTGGCCCGGCTCTCCGAACGCGTCGCCGAAGCTGCGGTTCTCGCCAGCGAGGACGGGCCCGCACCGGGGCTTCATTTCGCTGGCGCTCTTGGCGTCGTGGGTCATCTGGCGACCCTGGTCGACCGCTCCGAGATTGACGAAAAACTTTCGCATTGGCTTGAGCGACTTGGGCGGACCCGTCGCGACCCGACGCCGCCGGGATTGCCCCGCGGACTGAAGGCCGAACTCAGGCCCTACCAGCGCGAGGGCGTTGCTTGGCTCGGCCTCCTGGCCGAACTCGGCGTGGGCGGCGTGCTCGCCGACGATATGGGGCTCGGCAAAACCCTCCAGATGTTGACGGCGATCGCCTGGCGTTGCGAGCGCGACGGCCCGGCGCCGAGTCTGGTGGTGGCGCCGACCTCAGTGGCGTCAATCTGGGTGCGCGAGGCCGAGCGCTTCCTGCCCGATCTTCGGGTCCTCCTGCTGCATGGAGCCGATCGACATGTCCGCTACGAGGCGGTTGGCGAACATGATCTCGTGGTGACCACCTACGCGCTCTTGCGCCGGGATGTCGCGCGTCTGAAGGATTTCCAGTTCCGCTACGTCGTTCTTGACGAGGCCCAGAACGTGAAGAACCATGCCGCGCTGACTACTGTTGCGGCCCGTTCCTTGCGTTGCGAGAGCCATATCGCTCTCACCGGCACACCGATCGAGAATCGCCTGCTCGAATTGTGGTCACTCGTCGAATTCGCTGTTCCCGGATTGCTTGGGTCGGCACGGGCCTTTGCCCGCCGCTTCGAGGCCGCAGAACTCACCGACGCCGTGCCGGCGCAAAGTGAACTGCGTCCGGCCGAGGGGGGGAGTCTCCCCGTGGTCGGTCGTGGCGAACGCTCGGCCTCTTCAGAACGTTCCTTCGAGCGCGAGGTTCGTTTCGATGCGTTGCGCGCCCGCATCCGGCCCTTCGTCCTGCGGCGCACCAAGGGCCAGGTCGAGCGCGATCTGCCCGCCCGCATCGAAACCGATGTGGTGGTCGAGATGACACCAGCGCAGCGTCGCGCCTATGCCGCGCTGGCCGCCACCTTGCGCGAGGACCTCGAGACGCGGACCGGAACAGAACGGGTCGTCGTCCTGACCGCCCTGCTGCGCCTCCGTCAAATGGCCTGTGATCCGCGTCTGCTCGATTCATCGAGCCTGCCCGAGGATTCGGCCAAACTGCTGGCTTTCCGTGAACTGGTCGATGAGTTGCGGGCCAGCGGCCGACGGGCATTGGTCTTCAGTCAATTCGTCGAGGTCTTGAGCCTGATCCGCCGCGATCTGGAAGAGCGCGGCGTGGCCTACTCCTATCTCGACGGATCGACCCGGGATCGCGAGACTGTCGTCAAGGGTTTCGTCGAGAGCGATGTGCCGCTCTTCCTGCTGAGCTTGCGGGCAGGTGGCACGGGCTTGAATCTGGCCGCGGCCGATACCGTGATCCACCTCGATCCCTGGTGGAACCCGGCGGTCGAAGACCAGGCAACCGATCGGGCGCATCGTATCGGTCAGACCCGCACCGTCTCGGTCTACCGCCTGATCACAGCAGGCACGGTGGAGGAATCGATGCGTCAGTTGATCGCCGCCAAACGATCGCTTGCGCGAGAGGTCCTCGGCGGTCTCGGCGAAGGCCCCTCCCTACGCGCCGACGAACTCGAAACCTTGCTGCGGGACGCGCTCGCTGCGCCGGTCGTCGATCAGCCCGTGGTCTCGGCGCTTTCGAGAAACACCGCTCCGAGTGGCGGCAACTCGACCGTGATCGATTGAAGTTGGCCGTGCGCCGCTACCGGCGTGCTTTGTACGGCGCCGAGGTTGCCGATCCCGCTGCCCCCATAGCGGGGCGCATCTGAATTCAGGATCTCACGCCAAAGACCGGCACGGGTGACACCGATTCTGTATTTCGAGCGGGGCTGTGGCGTCAGGTTGCAGGCCACCAGCACTCTTTGATCGTCCAGACGCGATCGTCGCTCCCAGACCAGCACCGAGTTGGTGGAATCGTTGCCGACCAGCCAGCGGAAACCATCGGGCTCGAAATCGAGATCGTGCAGGGCACGGTGGCCGCGATAGGTCGCATTGAGATCGGAAATCCAGTTTCGTAGGCCGCCATGGAGTGGCTCGGCGAGCAGGGGCCAATCGAGTTCGCGGTCGTGGTTCCATTCGTGAAGCTGTCCGAACTCGCAACCCATGAAGATCAGTTTTTTGCCGGGCAGCCCGTACATATAGCCGAAGAGCAGGCGCAGGTTGGCCTGCTTCTGCCATATATCGCCCGGCATCCGGCCGAGCAGGGAACCCTTGCCGTGCACGACTTCGTCGTGCGAGAGCGCCAGCATGAATTGCTCATCGAACCCGTAAAGCATTCGA
>VFKT01000182.1 GCA_009885395.1 Deltaproteobacteria bacterium
CGCCGCCGGGCTGGTTTCGCGGGTCGTGCTCCCAGCGCAATTGAGGGACGAAACACGTGTCTATGCCGGGCAGTTGGCGAGCCGGCCGCCGCTTGCCTTGCGACGGGCGAAGGAGGTCCTTGCCGTGGCGGAGAGCGCCGACGCCCAGAGTGCGAGCCGGGTCGAGAACGAGGCCTTCGCGGCTTTGTTCGGGTTGCTGGATACCCGGGAAGGGCTGCAGGCCTTTCTCGAGAAGCGGCCACCCCGGTTTCACGGGGCCTGAGTAGAGCGCCCCGGCTGGTGGGCATGCCCTCTCCCGGTCTCTATACGTCTCCGGGCTTGATCCGGAGGGTCTCCAAGCTAATGCTCCCGACGCCATGCCACGCCCGCTCCGTATCCTCGTCGCCAAGCCAGGTCTGGACGGACATGATCGCGGCGCCAAGATCATCGCTCGCGCTCTGCGCGACGCCGGGATGGAGATCATCTACACCGGTTTGCATCAGACCCCGGAAATGATTGTCGAGGCCGCCATCCAGGAGGACGTCGACGGGGTCGGCCTGTCGATTCTCTCGGGCGCCCATATGGTGCAGTTTCCGGCGGTCGTCGATCTGCTGCGGGGCCGCGAAGCGGGTGATGTGGTGGTCTTTGGCGGTGGCATCGTGCCGGATGACGATATGCGCGACCTGGCGGCACTTGGTGTAGCCAAAATTTTCACGCCCGGGACCTCGATGCAAGATATCGTCGAATGGGTCCGTGCCAACATTATACCTCGCGGCGATTGACGCGAGGCTTGTCCGGAATACCCGGGGAGATCGAGAACCATGCCAGAGGCAGTCATTGTTTCCGCAGCCCGCACCGCAATCGGCTCGATGGGCGGGGCCTTGTCGACCACACCGGCGACGAAACTCGGCGCTGCGGCTGTCCGGGAAGCTCTAGCCCGGGCCAAGGTTGATGGCGCGGCCGTCGGCGAGGTCGTGCTCGGCCATGTGCTTTCGGCGGGCGAGGGGCTGAACGCGACCCGCGTCGCCTACCTCGAGGCGGGAATCGCGCGCGAAGTGCCGGGCTACGGCGTCAATATGGCATGTGGTTCGGGGCTCCAGGCGGTGGCCAATGTCGCCGCCGGTATCAAGCTTGGAAATTATGCAATTGGCGTGGCGGGTGGCATGGAATGCATGTCGAACGCGCCGTACCTCTTGCGCAAGGCCCGCTACGGTTATCGGCTCGGTCACGAGCAGATTTTTGATTCGATGATCAGCGACGGACTCACCTGTCCCATCACGCTGGTGCATATGGGCATCACGGCTGAGAACATTGCTGCGAAATATGGAATTTCGCGTGAAGATCAGGACACCTTCGCGGCCCAGAGCCAGACTCGCGCTGTGGCGGCGCAGGAAGCCGGTCGTTTCGATGCCGAAATCTTCCCCTTCCTGATCCCGGGGAAGAAGAAGGGTGAGACCATCGAGTTTCGCAAGGATGAATTTCCTCGCGCCGGCACGACCGCCGAGGGGCTGGGCCGGCTACGCGCGGCGTTCAAATCCGAGGGCTCGGTCACGGCGGGCAATGCATCGGGGATCAACGACGGCGCCGCCGCCTTGGTGGTCATGAGCGACGTGGCCGCCCGCGAGCGGGGTCTTGAACCTCTCGCCCGTATCCGCGGCTGGGCCTCGGCCGGTGTCGATCCCTCGATCATGGGGATGGGCCCTTGGCCGGCCTGCGAGAAGCTGCTCGCCCAATGCAAGGTCGACAAGGCAGATATCGGGCTCTGGGAACTGAATGAAGCTTTCGCGGCGCAATCGCTGGGCGTGCTGCGCGAATTGAAGCTCGATTCCGCCAAGGTGAACGTCAACGGTGGCGCTATCGCACTCGGGCATCCGATCGGGGCCAGTGGGGCGCGGGTGCTGGTGACCTTGCTGCACGCCATGGCCGATCGTGGTGTGAACCTTGGGGTGGCTTCGCTCTGCATCGGTGGTGGTCAGGGCATCGCGATGCTTGTCGAGCGTTGACGAACTCTCGTCCACGCAGGCGTTCGAACGGATCGGTCGTTTGCGGGCTCTGAGCCCCAGGGAGAGACGCGCTGATCAGTGCGTTCTTCGGGAAGCGAGAAAGCGTGGAAACGGGCAGACAGATCGGCACCAGGACGCCGCCGCATAGCATTGAGGCCGAGGAGGCCGTGCTGGGTGGGGTGTTGCTCGATAACCGCGCGATTGACCGGGCCACGGGTGCAGTCGCGGCGGACGATTTCTATCGGGAGAACCACCGCCGGGTCTTTCTCGCACTCCTGGCCCTCGACGAAGAACGGCAGCCGGCCGATGTCGTGACTCTTACCGATATGCTCCGGCGGCGCGGCGATCTCGAAGCGGTCGGTGGCCCACTTGCGGTGGCCGAATTGGCGGAGCGGACGGCGACGGCGGCGAACGTCGAATTCTACGCTAAAATTGTTCACGAAAAGGCGGTCCTGCGCCGCCTGGCCGAGGTCGGCACCGATATCGTCGAAGAAGCCCTGGCCGGGACAACCGGGGCCGATGAACTGCTCGAATCCGCCGAGGGACGGGTTTTTGCGCTGCGTGGCCGCGGCGCCGGAACCAATTTTGAACCGCTCGAGGTCGTCGTCAGTCGCTCTCTTGAGCGCGTCCAGATGCTTTACGAGCGGCCGGAGGGCCTCACCGGAGTGTCCACCGGGTTCATGGAACTCGACAAACTGACCTCGGGTTTTCAGGAGAGCGATCTGCTGATCCTGGCGGCCCGACCCTCGATGGGGAAAAGCGCTCTGGCGACGAATATCGCCGAACAGGTCGCCGAATCGACTCGCAAGGCAGTCGCCCTGTTCTCGCTCGAGATGTCGAAAGAGTCGCTCGTGCTCCGCATGCTCTGCGGCCGGGGGCGGGTCGATAGCAACAAGGTTCGGGTCGGGCGAATGACGGGCAAAGAATACGCCGACATCGCTGCTGCGGCAGCCAGTCTCGCCGAATTACCGCTCTTCATCGACGATACCGCTTCTCTTTCGGTGCTCGACTTGCGCGCCCGTGCACGAAGATTGATGCGCGAGCAGCCCGATGGGTTGAGTCTTATTGTGATTGACTATCTGCAGCTGATGCGGGCCCACCACCATACCGACAACCGCGAGCAGGAAATCTCGCTGATATCGCGATCGCTGAAGGCGCTGGCTAAGGAAATCAAGGTGCCGGTCCTGGCGCTCTCGCAGCTCAACCGTGGTGTGGAGTTGCGCGCCGACAAGCGGCCGCTGCTGGCTGATCTGCGGGAATCCGGCGCCATCGAACAGGACGCCGA
>VFKT01000102.1 GCA_009885395.1 Deltaproteobacteria bacterium
AAGGTCGTCGGCGTCGGCGGGGGTGGCGGCAATGCCGTCAATACGATGATTCATGCCGGTATGACCGGAGTGGATTTCATCGCCGCCAACACCGACGCGCAGGCGCTGGCGCGTAGCGCTGCGGCTGTCCGGGTTCAGCTCGGGGCCGAGATCACCAAGGGACTCGGCGCCGGCGCACGGCCGACGACCGGGCGCGAGGCCGCGCTTGAGGTCGCCGATATGCTGCGCGAGATGCTTTCGGGCGTCGATATGGTTTTTGTCACGGCCGGCATGGGCGGCGGTACCGGGACCGGTGCCGCACCGGTGATCGCGGCAATTGCGCGCGAAGTCGGAGCACTGACGGTGGGCGTTGTGACCAAGCCCTTTCTTTTCGAGGGCAAGCGTCGTTTGCGCCAGGCCGAGGAGGGTATTCGCGAGCTCAAACCGAATGTCGATGCGCTCATCACGATCCCCAACCAACGGCTGCTCTCGGTCGCGAGTCGCAATATGCCGATTCTCGAAGCCTTTCGTCGCGCCGACGATGTGCTGCTTCAGGCGGTGCGCGGGATCTCGGATCTGATCAGCGTCGATGGTCTGATCAATCTCGATTTTGCCGATGTCCGCACGATCATGAGCGAGATGGGCATGGCGATGATGGGGGCGGCCGTCGCCGAGGGCGAGAACCGCGCCATCGAGGCGGCGCAGCGCGCCATTTCGTCGCCCTTGCTCGACGATGTTTCGATCCATGGCGCGCGCGGCGTCCTGATCAACATCACAGGTGGCAGCGATCTGTCGCTGAGCGAAGTCAACGAGGCCGCCACCTTGATCCAGGAGGAAGCGCACGAGGATGCCAATATCATCTTCGGTGCGGTGATCGACGAAACGATGGGTGATAAGATCCGGATCACCGTGATCGCGACAGGCTTTGGCGACTCCGCCATCGCCGAGGTGCCGAGCACGGCCGACGTGCTGGGCACCCGAGTCGCTCCGCCTCCGCCCCGGCCCGACCTGAGACGCGGGCTGCCGCCGACGCCGCTCTCGTCGTCCAGCATATCCAAGGCGCCTTCAGCCTGGGCGCGGGCAGCAGCGGTTGGACGCAAGGTCGTGCGAATGGGGACGATCGAGGACGACAACGGGCAGCCTGTTTATCGGACTTCGGCGGACGACGGCCCCGAGCCGCGCGCCGAGCCGGTGATGCGGATCGTTGGGGACGACGAGGCGGAGTACGATATTCCGACCTTCCTGCGGAAGCAGGCGGACTGAGGGCGTCAACGGACGCGAGGGGGTGGCGCGGCCCGCCGGGTCAAGAGCCCGGCGGGCCGTCTCCTTTTAACCAACGGGCTGCGGGCCGACGCGCGTGCTAGGGCGCAGGCGTGGCCGTGCGTCGAGATCAGCGCGACCGAGATCGTGCGCGGTTTGCGGCCGAGTTGCGGCTCGGCGCGACGGCACCACTCGTTGCCGACCTCTCGATCTGCCTCGCCTATCCGAACGTCTACCCGGTCGCGATGGCGAACCTGGGTTTCCAGGCGGTGGTCGATCTTCTCGCCCGCCACCGGGTCGCGGTCGATCGGGCCTTTCTGCCCGACGCTGACCCGGGTTTGCGTGTGCTTTCGTTTGAGCGGGAACTGCCGCTCGACGCTTTTCCCATCCTCGCCTTTTCGATTTCTTTCGAAGCTGATTACGTTCATGTGCTTGACATGCTCGCGGCGGCCGGCCTGCCGCTGCGTGCCGCCGATCGCGACGCGCGCCACCCGCTGATCGTGGCGGGCGGTCCGGCGACCTTCCTGAACCCAGAACCCCTGGCCCCCTTCGTCGATCTTTTTCTGATCGGCGAAGCGGAGGAAATGGTGCCGGAGTGGCTGGTGGTTCTGCGTCAGGCGGGTGGTGCCGAAGCCGGACGCGATGCTTTGCTTGAGGCGAGTGCCTCGGTCGAAGGGGCTTATGCTCCGGCTCTGCATCGGCCAGAGGGCCTGGGGCTTGAGAATGGTTTTCGGGTGCGGCGGCGCTGGATCGGCCGACTGGACGATCACCCAACTCAAACCAGAATATTGACCGACGAAGCGGTGTTTGGCGATATGATGCTGGTCGAGGCCAGCCGTGGTTGCGAGTGGGGCTGCCGCTTCTGTGCCGCCGGTTTCATGTACCGTCCGGTTCGTCATCGCAGTGCGGAATCGTTGCGCAAGACGGTATTTGACGATGCTCTGCCGTACCGCAAAACCGTTGGGCTGGTGGGTGCAGAGATGGCAAGCCAGCCGGGTATCGCGGCCCTTTGTCGCGAGATCTCGGATCAGGGCGGGCGCGCCTCGCCGTCGTCTCTCAAGGCCGATCTCATCAGCCCGGAACTGGCGAACGCGCTGGGCGCCGGACGCACCCGGTCGGTCACGGTCGCGCCGGAAGCGGGTTCCGAACGTCTGCGCCGCGTCCTTAATAAAAATCTGACGGAAGAGGAGATCTTGCGCGCCGCCGAGCTGGTGGCGGGCGGGGGCGTCAAGTCCCTAAAGCTTTACTCGATGATCGGTCTTCCGACCGAGACCGAGGCGGATGTCACGGCCATCGCCGATCTTGCCGGACGCATTCGTGAGCGGCTGCCGGGTGGGGTGGGGCGAATCCTGCTCTCGATCAATCCATTCGTGCCCAAGCCCTGGACGCCGTTTCAATGGGAGCCAATGGCGCCCATCGGGGTTTTGCGCGAAAGGGTGAAGCATCTGCGGCGCCTGGTGGGCCGCATCCCGGGGGCGCGGGTGGACATCGAATCTCCGCGTGACGCCTATTGGCAAACACTCCTCTCGCGCGGTGATCGCCGGGTCGGCGACATCATCGAAGAGGTTCATCGTGCCGGCGGCCGGCACTGGCCGATCCTTCGCGAGCGCGAGCACGCGCATCGGGCCAATTCGGGCAAAGACCACGTTCCGCCGCCGTCCTTTTGGGTCGAGCGCCGGATCCCCCTCGATGAGATCCTGCCCTGGGAATTCATCGATCACGGCATCGACAAGCGCTATCTTCAAACAGAATGGCGCAAGGCGAAACTGGAACGCGAGACAGCGCCCTGCGATGTGGCGACCTGTCACGCCTGCTCGGCTTGCTGAGTGCGATGCTCGGCCTCGCGACAGGAGTCGACGTGACCGAGATCGCGCGGATCGAGCGTATCATCGACGCGAGTTACGGTCCCCGTTTCGCGGCGCGGGTCTTCACCGAGGGCGAGCGGGCGTATTGCGAGGCACGAGGGCCTCGCCGTCGGGCCGAAAGCTATGCCGTGCGTTTTGCCGCCAAGGAAGCCGTGCTGAAGCTGCTGGGCACGGGGGCCGGGCCCGGCGCCCGCTGGCGTGAAATCGAGGTCGTGCGCGAGCCGGGCCAACCGCCTTCGGTCACGCTGCAGGGGCGAGCCCTGGCGACGGCCCAGCGAGCCGGGTTCGGCAGCTTTGCGCTCTCGCTCTCACATGGCGGCGGCATCGCCGTGGCGTTTGTCGCTGCCGCGAGGGGGCCGATTCAGGCCTGATCCCGGTCGAGAAGCAGGAGCAAGGTGACGCCGATGAAGCCGGTGAACAGGCCGGCGGCGAACCAGGGCAGGCTGCGCCGGTTGCGCTGCGCGGCGAGCACCCGCGTGATGATCGCGCAGGTGAGCAGAATGCAGAGGCCGGTCGCGATGGTGCTCTCCGGCCCGATTTCCGGGGCGATGAAGCCGAGTCCGGTGAGGACTCCGATGATCTGTGCCAGTTCCTCCACCTTGACCCCGATTTCGGGCACTGTAGTGAAGGGCCGCCGGGTGGTCCAGTGAAACCCGGCGGGACTGGCCCTGGGGGTGCGATGCCGGCGACGCGGAAATCTTTTGACCTTTTCCAATGGCTTTTCGGCGCAGGGGAAGAGAGGCTTGGCCAGTTCGCCGAGCAGCTTCTCTCCAGCCCGCGCCTCATGGCCTCGCTTGCCGTCGCCTTGCAGCAGGCCGCCGAAGCCAAGGGTCGGGTGGATCGCAATATGCAGATGATTCTGGGCGCGTTCAATCTGCCTTCGAAATCCGATCTGACGCGGCTCCAGAGCAAGGTCGATGCGATTCAGGGTAGCCTTGTCAATCTCAGTATGAAAATCGATCGGCTGCTTGCCGAGCAGGACGGGGTAGCCAAAACCGCGCCGCGCCGGGCAGCCAGACGGCCTCGTCCCGAGAAGCCGCCTCTGCCGTCGAACGATTGACGGAGAATGACCATTCCCGGGTTTGTCACCGCAGACCGCTGGGAGGAGCGGAATCTGCCAGACGCTGACAAGGCCCTGGTATCTAGAGCGGCTTGACCAGAACAGAGCCAGGGCTCATGCCGGCAATCATGAGGCTGCCGAGACGTAAGGTCATCCGTCGCTCGAGAGCCGAAAGGCGACCGTCGAAACGCGCGGATTGCCCGGCCAACCGGGTCTCGATGCGCTTGTCGAACTCGACGAAGTGGAGGTCCGTGCGTTTTTTCTGTTCGACCAAGCGGAGGTCGATTCGCGCTTCCATCTAGACGAAGCGGGTATCCATGTGGCGTTCGAGGGATTCGAAGCGGCTGTCGATCTGCAGGAAGCGAGCGTCGACCTGGGCGAAGCGGAGATCGACTTGCGCGAAGCGGCCGTCGAAACAGGACTGCAGTCGCGTTTCCATCTCGTGCAGATCGTGCCTGATGGCCAGTGTTGTTGTCATGAGAGCCGCAAGCGCCGGAGGCTGCGCCTCGGCTTGCTCCTCGCTGACACCAGCCTCGCGCAACTACCGGGAATACTCAAGCGTATGGAGTGCGATCCCCATGGCGTCGTTTTCTCCATGCAGTATTTGTCGCGCGCCGCAGCGAGAGGCTCCATGGCAGCGGATGCATAAAGCTCGGACTCTGCCCCGGCAGGGGTGATCCCCGACGCTCGCGGCTCAGGCGGGGGCGGCGTTCTCTTTCTGATTTGTCGCAGCAGGCTTGCTTAGAAACGATTCGAGCAAGCGAGCCACCTCGCCGGGCCGCTGCCGGTGCGTCGCCAATGCACGCTTGCGCTGGCGACTGCGAGATCGCCGACACTCCACTCGACTTCGGTTTGCATGGATTGTTTCTGGCTTGGCAGGTCGGCCAAGTCCCGGCGAGTGGCGCCGGCGAGTGTTTGGTGGGCTTCGCGGCAGCGGCGCGGCGCGGCTATGGGGCCAGCAGGAGGACTCAAACATGATCGGTTATGTGACGATTGGGACCAGCGATATGGAAAAGGCCAAGGCCTTCTGGTCGACGCTACTCGAACCCGTTGGCGCCAAGGTGCTGATGGATCTAGGCCGGATCGCCTTCATCGGCGAAGGCATGAATAAACCAATGCTTGCGGTGTGTACTCCGGCCGATGGCAAGGTGGCGACTCCGGGCAATGGCAATATGCTTGCGTTCCCGTCCGGCTCGCGTGAAAAAGTGGATGAGTTGCATGCCCGTGCGCTTGGACTCGGGGCCAGCGACGAGGGTGCACCGGGCGCTCGTATGCCGACCTTTTACGGCGGCTATTTCCGCGATCTCGACGGCAACAAGGCGGTCTTCTTCCATATGGGCTGAGCCTTGCGGCGACGGGATCGGGATCGAAAATACCCGGCGGCTGCTCGCTTAAAACCCGACCTCGATGCGCGGGGGCGTCGATCCCGATCCCGGCCTTCCCTGATCTTCGCGGCCTGGGATCGACGTGCTGGCGGTACGGATCCACGACCTTCTGATCATGCATCGCCCCCGTCTCTGGCAAGAACCATCTTCTTGGCGGCGCACCGCAGGGCAGCTTCTCTGCCCTGCAGAGAATAGCCAGCGATGAGGTCTGGCACCATTATGCGGGCGCACCGCTTGAGGTGATCGCCCTCTTCCCCGATGGCCGTCGCGAGGATGTTCGGCTCGGCTGCGCGCTGACGACCGGAGAGCGGCCGCAAGCTGTTGTGCCGGCTGGCGCGTGGCTTGGGAGGGATGTCCAAGCACCACATGGGTTGAACTCGCCCAGCCGGCGGCCTGATCGTGTGCTCTGAGTTGCGCCACCACCCGGCGCGCCTCGATGAGATGCGCAATCGCGCCCCGTCCACCCTGATCGTGCTCTCGGGTTGGGCGACTGTCCGGCCCACACGAAAGCCGTCGCGACCCCTGCGCCTGATGGCTGATCGTGCTCTCGGCTTGCGCGACCGTCCGGCCCTGCGTAGCGCTCATCGCTGGATGAGCCGGCTCAAGCGCGAGGTACAGGTCTGCGTGCTCTCGTCGGGTTCGGCCGGCAATTGCACCTATGTCGGCGACGGTCACGCCGGCGTGCTGATCGATTGCGGGCTCAGCACGAAACAGATCATGACGAGACTCGAGGAGATGGGGCTTGGCGCAGCGCCCATCGACGCCGTGCTGGTCACGCATGAGCATGGGGACCATATCGCTGCGGCCGCGGTGCTTTGGCGGGCACTGGCTGCGCGCGGCCGGCCGGTCCCCTTCTACATGACGCGTGGCACCGCCGGCGGCCTGCCGCTCCACGTCCAGCCCGACGGAATCGAATTCGTGCGGCCGGGCGACACCGTGGCGGTCAGCCACCTTCAGGCCGAATGTTTTCCGATCCTGCACGATACGGCCGAGCCCATCGCCTGGCGGGTCCACCTGGGCGAAGAGACGGTGGGCGTCGTGACCGATCTCGGCTGTCCGACCGCAATCGTTGCCGAGAAACTCTCGGGCTGTGATCTGGCGGTGCTCGAGTTCAACCACGACGAGGAGATGCTTCGCACAGGCTCTTACCCCGAGTCTCTCAAGCAACGGATCAAGGGAAATCGCGGGCATCTCAGCAACAGTCAGGCGGCGACGCTACTCGGGCAGGGCCTTTCGCCGCGCCTGAAAACGCTGGTTTTGGCGCATCTCTCGGAAGCCAACAATTCGCCGACAAAGGCGCTGGAGTCGGCGCTTGGTGTGCTGCACAACCGGGGTGTCAGCGACGAAATCACGGTGCATATCGGGCGCCAGCGCGAGGCCTTGGCGCCGCTGCGGGTGGGCGCGTTCTCCGGGGTGAGGGCGAGCCGAAGCTGACAGATTGCCCTGCCTGGACGACCTGGTAGCCTGGCGCGGTTGCGACACCCCGATTCTGTTCTGAACCTGCCGGACGATACCCGGATGCTCGACGCCGTCCGGCACGGGCTTGGGTTCGCAGATGAGGTCCGCATTGCGGTCTCCTTCACCCGCTGCAGCGGGCTTGGCCTGTTGATCGATTCCTTGCGGGAGGTTCATGCGCGCGGCGGTAATATTCAGGTTCTGACATCGACCTACCAGACCGTGACGCAGCCCGAGGCCCTCGAAACTCTCCGCTTGCTGCCGGGTGTCGAGACCCGTGTGCAGGTCGGTGCCTCCGGTTTTCATGCCAAGTTCTGGTGGTTCCAGGGCAGCATGGGAGGCGAATGCTGGGCCGGATCGTCGAATCTTTCCAAGGGTGGCCTCGCCACCAATCTCGAATGGAATCTGCGCCGCGTTGAGCGCGAAATGGTGCAGGCGACGCGGCTTCAGTTCGACGAGTTGTGGCGGCGCGAGGACGTCCACGCGCTCGACGACGATCTGATCCGCTCGTACCGAAAAACATATTTGCAGGCGCAGGCCCCCGACTTTATGCCGCCGTTTCAGGGCGGCGAGTCGCACCAGCCGGTGAAGCCGAATTGCGCCCAGGTCGAGGCGCTGGCCAGTCTCCACCAATTGCGTGCCCGCGGCGAGCGTCGCGCTGCGGTGATCGCCGCGCCAGGCGTTGGCAAGACCTTTCTTGCCGCCTTCGATGTGCTTGCCAGCGGGGCCCGCAGCGCGCTCTATGTGTCGCACCGCCTCGAGCACCTGCTTCAGGCCCGGCGGACCTTCGCGCGTGTGTTGCCAGAACATTCATTGGGCGTGGTGGGTGGAGGTTGGCTCGAGCCGCAAGCCGATATTGTGTTTGCTACAGTAGCGAGTCTTGCGCATCGCCCCGATCTTGCCGCTCGGGATTTCGATTATCTCGTCGTGGACGAATTTCATCATATCGAAGCGCCAAGCTACACGGTGTTGCGTCCACTCCGCGATCGCGCCTTTCTGCTTGGCATCACCGCCACTCCGGAGAGGCAGGACGGTCACGATGTGCTCGCCTGGTGCGATTGGAACGTCGCCTACGAGGTGCGGCTGCCCGAGGCGATCGACCACGGCTGGCTGCTGCCTTTCCATTATTTCGGTATCGCCGACGAGACGGTGGATTTTCTCCGCATCCCCTGGCGCCGGCTGGATGCGGTCGAGGATGCACTCTCGATCGAAGAGCGCGCCGCATATATCTTGAAGCACGCGCTGGAGCGCGGTTTCGACGGTCCAAGGCGCGCCAGCATCGGTTTTTGTGCGGGCAGGAAACACGCGCGCTTCATGGCCGATTCGTTCGTTCGCCGCGGGCAGAATGCTCTTGCCGTGCTTGGCGACGATCCGGTCGAGGAACGCGAGAAGGTCTACCAGCGTCTCGCGAACCCGCATGATCCACTCGAGTGGGTCTTTGTCGCGGATATCCTCAACGAAGGGGTCGACATCCCGGTGGTGAATTCCGTGCTCTTCCTTCGTCCCACCGAGAGTGCGACTCTTTTTCTGCAGCAGCTCGGACGGGGATTACGACTTTTTCCCGGAACCGAGGTGCTCACTGTGCTTGATTTCGTTGGGCACCATCGCTCGGCCTGGCTCACGCTGAACGCGCTCGACGCGCCGGGGGGAGGGGGGCGCCGCACCGAGATCGCCGAGGGCGTGGTGCTCAAGCCACCGCGGGCGTGCGAGATCGTCCTGCAGCGACGGACGCGCGAGATTCTGGCGAAGGTGGCGCGCTTTCCGAAGAAGCGCGTCGCTTGCGACGAGGCCTACCGCCGATTGTTTGCAGAGCTCGGCCGCTCGCCGTTGCCGGTCGATCTATGGAACCGCAGCGATGTGCCGGGGTTGGATGTGTTCCGCTCGACCTACGCGGGTTGGGTGGCCTGTCAGAAGGCGAACCACGACGAACCGGCCTGGTCGCGCACTCTCGCCGACGATCATCCGGTTTATCGGTTCCTGCGTTGCGCCGAGGCCGATTGGCAGGCGCAGAGGGTTTCGCCCTACGCGCTGCTCTGGGGGCTTTGCGCCCGGCCGGACGCGCCGCAGCAAGGTTACGACGAATTCTTTGAGCGTTGGCCGCAGTGGAGGAGCGAGCGCTTGTCCCTCGATGGTTCGAAGACCTGGGATACGGTACGGCGGAAGCTTCGGAGCGCCCTCGTCGGCGACCGACTCCTCTATTCAATACATGACGCACTCGGGGCCGACCTGCTCGCGGAGATCGAGGGACGCCTGCTCTACACGATGAATGTGGACCACCAGCAGCGCCACGGTGGTGTGCTGCGCACGCCGGCCGAATTCAACCTTTTCGCAAGCTACGACCGCCCCGAGATCGTCCGGCATTTTGGTGTCCACTACGACCCGGCCAGACATAATACCGGCATGCTGTGGTTCGACTCCGAGGGCGTGATCATCACCAAGCTCGACACATCCTCGGCGAAGGAGCAGCATCAGTACACCAATCAAATTGTCGATGAACGGACTTTCTCGTGGACGAGCCAGAACCGGATGGGTGTCGATAACGAGGCGGGGTGCAAAGTGGTCGAGCACGCGGCCCGGGGCTTGCGCCTGCATCTTTTTGTTCAGCCGCGCTCGCACGAATTGGCCTGCTACCTCGGCCTCGGAGAGGTCATTGCCGCGGAGGGAAACGGCCCGATGCGCGTGACTTTCGCGCTTGGCCGGGCGCTGCCAGAGGATGTGCGGCGCGAACTGCTTCCGGACGGATAGGCGGGGGCTCAGGGTAGGGCTGGCGTGGGAGAGTTTGAATTCTTTGGCTGAAAAGCTTCGGCCGCGGCCCTGGCGCGGCAGGCCCAAGCCGCGGACCGCCTTCGCGTGGCGGCGCTGAACGCCTGCTCTGCTTCCCGTGAGAGTTCGACCGCGATAAAACGATCGGCCGGGTCTCGGTGTGACCAATCGAGCAGTGCCGCCGCGAT
>VFKT01000200.1 GCA_009885395.1 Deltaproteobacteria bacterium
CGACGCCGGTGCCGACGGCTGAGCCGACACCGACGGCCGTACCCACACCGACGCCGACGGCCGTACCGACACCGACACCGACACCGACGGCCGTACCGACACCGACCAATTTGCCCGGCGATTTCTCAGTGACCAAATCAATCTTCCCAGCGGTCATCCCTGCGTCTGGTGCCAACGTGACCTTCACCTTTCGGGTCACGAATGCGGACGCACGAAGTGGCACGCTGACGACATTGCAGGATGATGTGCTTGGCGATCTGACCGGTCGCGGCACCTGCCTCCTGCCGGTCGATCTCGCCCCGGGAGGAACCTTCGAGTGCGCGGTGGAGGAAATCATCGGGGGCGCTCTCGGTACGAGTCATTCGAACGTCGTCACGGCCGGCTACTCCCGGCAGGGCATTGCCGGCACGTCCTCGAAAAGCGCAGCGGCCGCCGCGCCGCTGGTTGGAGAGTTGAATCCGGGCTGTCGGCATCCGTGCAAGACCGCAATTCAGGGGCATCGCCGCGGGCCGGGGGCGGGATTCAGAGTGGATCTGCTTGTGCAGGCCACCGCTCCTGTCAATCTTGCGACCGCAGATTTCGTTCTCTCTCTCCAAAATGCTGCGGGTATGATCTACCAGGCCACTCTCATCCCCGCGGACTTCCGGCGCCTACCCAATCGGCTTCATTTCAGGCCGATCGAGGCAGGCAGCCCCGGTGTCGGCCCGCATGGTGGTTTGCGTAAAGTCTCGATCTTGGCCCTTAGTCAGAACTACTATCGAATTCAGATCCGGGCCTGGATAGACGCGACCGGAGCAACCCTCGCCGACATGAACTTGACGGTGACGCTGGGGGGGGAATCGTTCACCCGCACCGATAGCTGGGACGAGACCAGAGACGGCTGGAGATTGCGTCATTTTTGGGAGAATCGCCCGCCACTCTCACCGGCCGAACCCTGAGGGTCTGCGATCAGGCGTTTGAGTGCGCCGGGGGTCGGTCGGCCCCGGCGAGGCCAAGATCCCGGCTCAGCGTGAGGGCCAGCTCGCGGAAGCGCAGCGCCGCCGGGCTGCCCCAGCCACCCAGCGAAGCCGCGCAGGGTTTCGACCACGACCAAGGCCTTTCTGTACCGCGCGGGTGCTTGTTCCGTATACGGGAGCGGGAGCTTGCCTACACGCCAACGCCCACCCCAGATAGAAATGTCCGGTTCTGTCCCATGTAGAGATGTCCGGTCCGGCTGGGCGAGCAGCTAAACCGTCAGGTCGGCCGCTGCTCGAATTCTTGGATCGTAGGCGCCACAAACCCCCGATTTGTCATAGTGGAACCTATCGGACAGGCGGCGGCAAGCTCCCACGCCCGTATACGGCTTGTTGGGTGGCACGACCGTCATCGACGCTCCCGCCAGTAGAAGGGGCGCCGCTTTTGGTGAGCAATCGCAAGGACGCGAATCTGGTCATCGCACAGTCAATACAGCATACTATACGGGAATCGCTTTACGAGCCACTACCGGACGTCACTTTCAAATTCCGTCCCCGCTTGTGGTGATGCAGTCAGAGCGACGACCGCACGCTCGACCTCGGCAATAAACGCATCTTCCAGACCAGGCCGAGCCTGAGTGTAGTAAGCGGACGCCTCGTTCAACTCGCTTTCCGCGAGTTCATGGAAGACGACTGGCAGCATTACCGGAGACGAGCTCGCGCATCGCGAAACACCTCCGCCGCGAGGCCACCTCGGGACGGGTCGGAATCGAGCTCAGCGTCCCGGCGAGCGGCCTCCTCAGTCCAGAGGTCATGGTGCTCCGCCTCCGACAGAGCATCCAAGCTCTCCAGCAAGGTCCCGGCAAGATGCGCTCACTCGGTGACGGGCAGTTGGAGCGCCTCAATGACCAGGTCGGGGAGGTTCAGGGGCGAGAGCATACTCCCTGCGGAAAGTACTTTCCAAGACCCTCCGCAGTCACCCGCAATCAGCCACTGGCTGATGCACGCGGAGCACCGGCGCAGGTCCACGGCGGCGTGTCGGTCCGAATGACGCGACAACTACGTTGACACTCAGCGATATTGAGCAGCGGTACGAGTTGACTCTGCGGTCGCTTCAATCGGCAGTTGAGCAGTCTTCGCAAGCGGCTAGGCAAGGCCCATTTCAGCTAAGGTCACGCAGCGCCTCTCGGTAAGGGATCTCTGCGCTGCTGCACCGAGTGCAACTGACCAGAGCCCATCGGTAACCGTAACGAGTGGTTCGGTGCCGTTTCGGATTGCTTTGCAGAAATCAACATGTTCCAGATAGCTGGCCCCGTGATGTGCGCCCAGGTAGCGGACGGATTCCTCAGAGCCGATCTGCGCCGAAGTTACGGGCCAGCCAGTTGCTCGCGATCCCACAATGATCTCCGCCTGGCGGCCGCGGGAGAGTTCCATGAAACCGGGAATTTTGACCTCGACTTTGCCGAGATCACCCACAGCCACAAGTTCCTGTTCAAACGCTGAACCCTCGGCAAACATCGACAGATCAAGACAGGCTCGTGCGCCGTTTTCAAAGTCCACAATCACAAAAGCATTATCTAAAATATCGGGCGTGCCTTCCGGGTACTGCTCGTCAAGGTGGTTGACATCCTGCCCACCTGATGCCATCACGCTGATGGGAGCACTCGGAATTGCGACTCGCATCAAATCAAAGAAATGGCAGCACTTTTCCACGAGCGTTCCACCAGTGTTGACGCTGAAGCGGTTCCAGTGGCCCACCTTGTGAAGGAACGGATACCGGTGCTCGCGAATCGAGAGCATCCGCACTTGGCCGGTTGAACTCTTCGCCGGTAAATCAGTGCCAGCATGGCTCACTCCGAGCTCCTGCAAGAAGCGTTGAACGGGGGGCATGTAGCGATACTCAAGGCCAACCCACACAATGCCGGCGTGTTGTTGTGCAGCCGCCTGAACCTGAAGGCAATCTGGCACCGTGGTGCACAGGGGCTTCTCGATCAGCAGATGCAGAGAGGTCTCCCAAAGGGGTTCGAGCACTGACCGATGGGTGAAGTTGGGTGAAGAGATGACGACCGCATCAAGTGATTCCTTAGCCACCATCTCTGCAGTTGAGAGATAAGACGAGACTTTGTCGCCCACGAGTTTCTGAGCCGCATTGAGCGAGGCGGACTCTGGGTCGGCGATGGCTACGACGGTGGCACCGGGCAGGGCTTCAACATTGCGAATGTGTTCTTGGCCCATCATGCCAACCCCGATGAACCCGTAGCGGATCTCGTCTGCTGGGGCTGATGTTTCACTCATGGGCACAGTGGTCTCTATCAGCTGAGTATGGTGCGAGCCAATGATTCCTGAATCTGTTAGCGAAGAAGCCATCGAGCAGTACACAGCCCAATCAAGGCCTAGCCAAAGTTCTGCCACGAAAGGTCTTGGTGGTTCTTAGTTAGAAGTTGGTCCGATTGCCTATGGGTGTTGGCGCTTGGCTGAGGGTGATCGGCTGGCGGCCCAGGAGAAAATTGAAACTGCGTTGAATGCGGGTTGGACCCTGATCGACACCGCAGATATTCATGGCTTCGATGGCCAAGAAGGGTTCGGCCGAGCAGAGACGTTGCTTGGCGAGGTGCCTGCGCAGAACCCTGCACTGCGACAAAAGATGGTCTTGGCAACCAGGGGTGGGATTCGCCAGATCCGGGCCTGGATAGACGCGAAAGGAGCAACCCTCACCGACATAAACTTGACGGTGACGCTGTGGGGGGAATCGTTCACCCGCACCGATTGACCTTGCCCCTGGAAAACGTATCCCTTGCTGAATGATTTAATCGGAGCAAGGAGAACGGGAATGACGAAGACGAAACCGAGGGCGCGGTACACGCTCGAGTTCAAGGAAGAGGCGGCGCGGCTGGTCGAAGGCGGCCAGAGCATCGCGGCAGCGGCCCGCACGCTGGGCGTGGTGGACCAGACGCTGTTCAACTGGGTGAAGGCGCAGCGGGCCGGCAAGCTCAGGGGCGCTGACAGCAAGCAGGTGAGTGCCGAGCAGATGGAGATCAGCCGGCTGCGGACCGACCTGGTGCGGGTGAGGATGGAGCGCGACACCCTGGGAAAAGCGACGGCGTACTTCGCAAAGGCAGCGACGTGAAGTAGGCCTTCATTCGACGAAGCCAGCGCGTGTGGCCGATCTCGGTGCAGTGGCGAGTCCTTGGCGTCAGCGAAAGCCGGGTACCACGGGCATTTCGTGCGACGGGCCAGTGCTGCACAGCGCCGCCACCTGAGCGATGATGCGCTGCGCATGGCATGGTTCAAGCGCCATCCGAGCAAGCTCGCCGGGGTGATTTTCCACAATGACCCGGGCAGCCAATACGCCAGCAAGGACTACCGCGACGTGCTGACGAAGTGCGGCATCACGGCGTCGATGAGCCGCCGTGGCGATTGCTGGGATAACGCCTGCAGCGAGACGCTGTTTAAGTCATTGAAG
>VFKT01000137.1 GCA_009885395.1 Deltaproteobacteria bacterium
CCACGCGCCGCACTGGGGCTACATGCTCTCCGGGGAGCTCGTGGTGACGTACATCGACGGCAAGGTCGACACGTGCAAGAAAGACGACCTCTTCTACTGGCCGCCTGGCCACAGCGTACGGGCGGTCGAAGACTCCGAGGTCATCCTGTTCAGCCCGCAGCGCGAGCACGCCGACGCTATGGACCACATGCTGAACGCGATGAAGGGCTGAGCTGGTTCTGCGCGGGTAGGCGCGTTCGCGTGGGGATGCTCGTTTCGACGGGAGGGCGGGCCCTGACAAGCCGTTCCCATTCGCGCCCGCGGGCTCGTTCCGGAAGCGTTGCACACGCCGGCGAATGGTGTCGACGAGCCGCGCCACCCCACCATCCGCAACCACGCCGCAGGCGCTGCGGCTTTGCCTTGCGGCGCCGACTCGTGCCGCAATCGCCGGGCTAAAGCCTGCGGCATCGAGTGGTCCCAGAGGGAATCGAACCCTCGTTACCGACGTGAGAGGCCGGCGTCCTAACCGCTAGACGATGAGACCGAGAAAGAGCGGCTCAACTGGGGTGGTAGGACTCGAACCTACAATCCCCTGATTCAGAGTCAGGTGCCTTACCAATTTGGCCACACCCCAGCAGGTGCTGCGGACGCTAATGAAGCCCATCCGTGCAGTCAAGGTGCAGGGGGAACGCACTGCGTGATCGCGTGCGCGATTCGGGTCCGTGCTCGCTCACGGCCGACCAACTCCAAGACGTCGAAGATACCCGGGCTGGCGGTTGAACCGGTGAGCGCAATGCGAAGTGGCTGGGCGAGGGCGCCGAGCTTGAGTCCAAGCTCCTCCGATGTCGCTCGCAGGGACTGCTCCAGCCGATCGGCCCGCCACTCCTGGCATTGCTCAAGCACGCTTTGAATCGAGCGGAGGCGATCCGCTGCTTCAGGGCCCAGTCCTCGTTGCGCCGCCTTGGGGTCAATCGTGATATCGTTCCGGCAGTAAAGTCCGCTCTGCTCTGCCAGCTCGGCGAGGGTGCGGCTTCGGTCACGAAGCACGCCGACCAGGCGGGCTTGCCAGGCTGGTGTGCCCTCAAGGGATTCCCCGCGGCGTTCCAGGAACTCACGGAGCAGCGCAGCGATGTTCTCGTCGGGCAGCTGACGAAGATGTTCGCCGTTCAGCCATTCGAGCTTTTCGGAATCAAAAACGCCTGCGGACCGACCGACGGCCGGAAGATCGAAGAGTTCGACCAGACGCTCGCGGGTAAAAACCTCCTCGTCGCCATGTGACCAGCCCAGCCGCGCCATGAAGTTTACCAAGGCATCGGGAAGGTAGCCCGTCTCCCGGTAGCTCAGAACATCGGTTGCCCCGTGTCGTTTGGAAAGCCGGCTACGATCCGCACCGAGCACTTGCGGAAGATGCGCGAAGGCAGGCAGCGGCGCTCCCAGGGCCCGGTAGAGGAGCACTTGTTTGGCGGAGTTTTTCAAATGGTCATCGCCGCGAATGACATGGCTGATCTGCATATCGATATCGTCGGCGGTGACGACAAGTTGATAGGTGGGCGTCGCATCGGAGCGAACGATAACGAAATCTTCGATTTCATCTGTCGAAAAGGACACCGGCCCCTTGACCAGATCCTCGATAACGATTGTTTCACCGGGGGGCACCGCGAAGCGCAGTGCACAATCCCGTCCCGGCACGGGCCCCGGCCCGAAGCCGGGACGGCAATGGCGGTCATAGCCGAAGCTGCCCTGACGGCGTGCCGCGACCTCCTCGGCAGAGCAGCTGCAGGAGTAGATGGCCTGTTTCTCCCTGAGCAAATTGGTAGACTTACGGTAAAACTCGAAGCGCTCCGACTGGCGAAACGGACCCTCGTCCCAATCCAGACCGAGCCAGCGCATGGCTTCGATGATGCCGCTCTCCCACTCCGTACGGCTGCGCTCAAGGTCGGTATCCTCGATCCGCAGGAGGAAGGTGCCTCCATGATGGCGGGCAAAGAGCCAGTTGAAGAGGGCCGTGCGCACACCACCGAGGTGGAGTGCGCCAGTGGGGCTCGGTGCAAACCGGGTCCGCACTCGGTACATATTCGCGGGCTAGCAAAGCCTCGCGGGAGGTGCCAAGGTTCAGCAGCGAGGGGCATGGCGTCGATGACGAAGAAGAAGATCCTGGTCGTCGAGGACAACGAGGACAACAAGCGGATTCTGCTCTATCGGCTGCGCAAGATCGGTGACTTCGACATCGTTGCAACTTCAAACGGTCTTGAGGCGCTCGAAGCGGTGCAGGCCGATCCTCCGGATCTGATCTTCATGGACCTCAAGATGCCGGTCATGGATGGCTGGGAAGCAACTCGACGGATTCGTGAACTGGAGTCGGGCCGCGAGATCCCCATCGTTGCGCTGACGGCCCAGGCCATGGCCGGTGACGAGCAGCGGGCATTGGCAAATGGCTGCAGCGATTATCTCTCGAAGCCCGTCGTTGATCCGGCCCTGGTGCGGGAAAAGGTCGAGAAATTTCTCGGTCCGCAACTGCCACCTGTGGGTGCTTGACGAGTCCTGGTGATTTTCGCCCTGGGATGTTTTCCAGGACGCTGACCCGAGCCGGTAGCTCAGTTGGTAGAGCAGCGGCCTTTTAAGCCGCGGGTCCCCGGTTCGATCCCGGGCCGGCTCATTTGGGTTCTGGTGCACTTCCCCGGCTGCTTTGCCGGGGAAGTGCCGGTATTTTGAGATCGCTTCTCGACAATCGGATTACAATCGGGTTAAGCCCATTGCGCTTATTGCGAGGGGGCTTGATGGTCACCAGAAGAACGGTTCTCGTAATCGATGACGATGCTGAGGTAAGAGCTCTGGTTTCGGCTCTACTGAAGCGCTCCGGTTATGATGTCCTCGAGGCGGCTGATGGCCGGGAAGGGATCGCCCGGGCTGTCGAACTTCATCCCGACCTGGTCCTTCTGGATATGGCGATGCCGAATCTGGACGGCTTTTCTGTGGCTCGGGCGCTGCGTGGGATCGAGGCCTTGACGAAGACGCCGGTCGTGGCTCTCACCGCGCGCCATCTCCCGAGTGATCGACAACGTGCTCTTGACGCAGGCTGCTCGCATTTTCTGACAAAGCCTTGCCCTCCGGCCGACCTGCGGGCGGCGATTGCGGGAATCCTCGGCGAAGAACCAGCGCTCGCGCTTCTGTCCTGAGGCCGTGCCGCCGCGTCGGCACGGCGGGGTGCGATCGCCTGCTTGAATACTCTGCTAGAGCCTCTGCCCCGGTATGCCTGTCGCGCGCCTCAGACCCATCAGTTCGCATATCGCGGCCGTCGATCTCCACGGACGTTTTCAGGTGGCGGCATTCTTCGTGCGCCACGAGGAAGGGCTGATCCTGGTTGATTCCGGTTTCCCCGGTTGGGCTTATGCCATCCTCACGGCCGCCCGCAGCCTGCCGGAACCGAACCGGATCACGGATCTCATTCTCACGCATGTGCATGCCGACCATATGGGTGGAGCGGCCGAAATCGTGCGCCAAACGGGGGCCCGGGTCTGGTGTTCGACGGCAGAACGTCGCTATTTCGAGGGACGGCGCCTTGCTCGAGATGCCCGTGGTTGGTTGGCCCGACTGACCCTCGGATTACATGAATTGACGGTAGCGAGGCAGGCCGAGCGTGTGGTGGTCGACGAGACGCTCGAGGAGGGCGATCGGTTAGGCCCCCTGCGCGTGGTTGGGCTCCCCGGGCATACCCCGGGTCAGATTGGATTGGTGCATGAGGCTGATGGGGTATGTCTCTGCGGCGATGCCTTTTTCAATGCCGACGGACGGATCGGACTCGATCCGGTGCCCGGGCTGACTGCGGATCGGGCACGAGCGCGACTCTCGCTCCAGAGGCTACTCGATCTTGGGGTGGACGATATCGTGCCAAGTCATGGCGGGGCGCTGCTCGGCGATGCGCGGGCGAGGTTGCAAGAGTTTCTTGGTACGGGCGAGGGCTGAAGCAGGGGCTTGCATTGGGCGAATAAAAAGCGAATATCGGCATTATGCCGGACCGTTCGTATGTTGAATTGCGCTGCCAGAGTGCTTTTTCTTTTCTCGAAGCTGCGGCACTTCCCGAGGAACTTGTCCAGCGGGCTGCTGCGCTTGACCTGCCTGGCTTTGCTCTTTCCGATCGCGGCACCCTCTCTGGAGCCGTCAGGGTTTGGAAAGCAGGTCGTGAGTCCGGAATCCGTACGATCGTTGGCGCCCAGGTCGATCTCCTTGAGCCGGGCGGCCGTCTCCTTCTATTGGTGACGAGTCCGCAGGGTTATCGTCATCTTTGTCGTCTTCTTACTTTGGGGCATGCCCGTGGGGGCAAGCAGGATTGCATCGTCTCGTTCGACGAAATCGAAGAAAATGCCAAGGACCTGATCTGCCTGGCGGGTGGACCGCACGGTGCCCTGACGGAGATTTTGCGCAGCGGTCGAGGCGATCTGGCGATGCCTCTGGTCGATCGTCTCGGCGGGCTCTTTCCCGGTCGGCTTTGGGTCGATCTCCAGCGTAACCTCAATCCCTTCGCCGAGCGCAGGCTGCGTAAACTCAGGGATCTCGCGATCCGGGCAGGAGTGCCCATGGTTGCAACCGGGGAGGTGCGGGCGACCGGAGTCCGTGGATCGTTTTTGTTGGACGTACTTGAGTCGATTCGGCGTGGGGTCCCCATATGCCGCTTGGCACGCGCGGCGCATGTGAATCGTGAATATGATTTCGCCAACTCGGCAGATATGCTTGTTCGTTTTCGGGATCTTCCGGGTACGGTTGCCGCCAGTGTCGAGATCGCCGATCTTTGTAGATTCAGGCTCGACGAACTTGGATACCGGTTTCCAGAAGTACCGCTCCCGGATGGGGCGACGTCGATATCGCGCTTGCATGAGCTCGTCAGGCAGGGGGCACGTGGTCGGTGGGGAGACCCTTTGCCGCTGGCGGTGGGACGCCAGTTGGAACATGAGCTTGGCGTGATCGGCCGCCTCTCGCTCGAGGGGTACTTCCTGATCGTCGAGGAAATCGTTTCCTGGTGTCGTGCGCAGGGAATTCTTGTCCAGGGCCGAGGTTCGGCTGCCAATAGTGCCGTTTGTTACGCGCTTGGGATCACGGCCGTCGATGCGGTCGGGATGGGCCTTCTCTTCGAGCGTTTCCTTTCCGAGGAACGTCGAGAATGGCCCGATATCGATCTGGATCTTCCGTCGGGGGAGCGGCGCGAGGCGGTCATCCAATACGTTTATCGCCGCTTCGGGGGGAGCGGCGATGCCGGCTTGGTGCGCACTGTTGGCGCGGGCGTTGCCATGACAGCCAACGTCATCACCTGGAGGATGCGCAGTGCACTTCGTGAGGCTGCCCGGGCGCTCAATTTTTCCCCACTCCAGATCAATCATCTTGTTGGGAAACTCGGTGAGTCGGGACTTCATGAAGAGGAAAAACTGCTTGCGGACACCGTACGCACGGCGGACGTGGATGTTTCTCCGCTGCGTCTTCAACAACTTGCCCGTTGTATCGAGGGCCTGCGTGGGTTGCCCCGGCATCTCGGGCAGCATTCCGGTGGAATTATTGTTGCAGCCGGACGGCTCGACGAAATCGTGCCGCTTGAGCCGGCCAATATGCCGGGACGTTCCGTCGTTCAATGGGACAAGGACGATTGCGCGGATCTGGGAATCATCAAGATCGACCTGCTTGGCCTCGGCGTGATGGCGGTTCTCGAAGAGGCGATCCCTCTCGTCGAGTCTTCCGAGGGCATACACCTCGACCTCGCGCATCTGCCTTCCGATGATTCGAAGACCTGGGCGATGATTCAGAAGGCGGATACGGTGGGCGTTTTCCAGATTGAATCCCGTGCCCAGATGGCGACGTTGCCGAGGATGAAACCGGCAACATTTTACGATCTTGTCGTCGAGGTCGCCTTGATTCGGCCCGGCCCGATCGTCGGTCGTATGGTGCATCCCTATCTCGCACGGAGAGCGGGTCGGGAAGCCGTGCGATATGCCCATCCCTGTCTTGAACCGATCCTGAAAAGGACGCTTGGGATTCCGCTTTTCCAGGAACAGATCCTCCGGGTTGCGATGGTGGCAGCCGGCTTTACGGGCGGTGAAGCCGAGGAATTACGGCGGGCGATGGGATTCAAGCGCTCGACCGAGAAGATGCAGGCATTGGAATTGCGGTTGCGTCAGGGGCTTGAGCGGCAAGGCATCGTCGGTGCAGCCCTGGACGAAATCGTCCGGAGCATCGGTTCGTTTGCCATGTACGGCTTTCCGGAATCGCACGCAGCCAGCTTTGCGCTCCTTGCCTGGGCGTCGGCCTATCTGAAGGCCCACCATCCGGCGGCATTTCTTTGTGCTCTCCTCAATGCCTGGCCGATGGGCTTTTACCACCCGTCCACGCTGGTCAAGGATGCCCAGAGGCATGGGGTCGAGGTTCGTCCGATTGACGTTTCTCTTTCGGATTGGCGTTGCACGCTCGAACGGCAGGAGACGGGTCGGCCGGCGGTTCGGCTTGGTTTTCGTTTCGTTCGTGGATTGCGGCAGGAGGTGGGCGCGGCGCTGGTGCAGGCGCGGGGTCTGCGACCGTGGCGTGATCTGGCCGATTTTATGGCACGGGTGACCCTGAATCGGGAGGAAAGGACGGCATTGGCGGAACTCGGAGCTTTATCGTCATTTGGGGGTGCGGGACGGCGGGCCGCTTTGTGGCAGGTATTGGCTTTCCCGGGGCGTCGGGAAGCGCCTTTGCTCAGGGGCCATGCGGGGGCTGAGTCAAGCGGGGCGGTTCCCGTCGAAATGGACCCCTTCGAAGAGGTGCTTGCCGATTATCGGATGGCCGGGCTGACGGTCGGCCCGCAACTCTTGTCCCGGTTCCGGCCCTGGCTACGTGAGCAGGGCGCGCTGCCCTTGTCCGAGCTTGCAAGCCTCGAGCACGGGCAGGACATATTGGCGGGTGGGCTCGTCATTGTCCGGCAAAAACCGGCTGCGGCACGGGGGTTTTGTTTTCTTACGCTCGAAGATGAGACGGGAATTGCCAGCGCCGTTCTGACGCCGGGGGCCTATGCACGCCTTCGGCGAGACCTGAATCAAACAGCCCTGGTGCTGGTTCAAGGCCGCGTGGAACGACGGGAGGGGGTGGTCCACCTGCGGATCCGGCATCTCGGCCCGCTCGATTCGGCCCTGGCCGAGGGCGATTTGCCACCTTCTCATGATTATTACTGAAAGCTACTTGAAAATGATTATCAATTTCGGCATACTCATCAACAGCATGATCGTATGTCTTTGCCAGGCCGTCACCGAGAAGAAGGTTCGGGCGGCGATCGACTCGGGCGCTTCGACTCGCCGCGAGGTGACGCGGGCCTGCCGTGCCGGCGCGGGCTGCGGTGGCTGCCATTCCACCATCCGCGACCTGATTCGGGACCAGCAGATGCAGTCCGCCTGCGATAGCTGTGTTCAAGGTCCCGCCGCGGAAGATTTCCTCGGCGTCGCGGCCTGCTGACGCGCGCTTCGGGCTCCTTTCCCCGATCCACCTCGTCCGATTGCTGGCCTTCGGCTGGTCTGGCACTTCTTTTGCGTTGCCGTTCTCCCGGGCCAATCTGGAAAGGGCGGGTTATGCTGCAACGGCGTGGATCCACGTACGAAATCACTTTCGAGGGGAAGCGGCGAGGGCGTCGGGAACGATGGACCCCGTGGGAAGAGGGTGAAGGCGATCTCTGCTCCCGCGAGCCATTGCTTCCTTCCGTGGCAGAATCGCCGCCCGATCTCCCCGACAGGAGGGAGGAAGGCTAGCCCACGCTTGGACTGGCGTTGCCTCCGAACCCGGGGCGGCTACCGACCCCCCGTAAGATGGAGCGTGGCCAGCTCACGTTTGGAGCCTTGCTGTACTCAAAACAACACACCAGATCCGGTTTTTTTTGAAACATCCGTATCTATTTTTTATCATAAATTCCCCACAAAGATTCGGCCGCGAAAATGAACACCTCGGCTCTCTCAACCTCCCTGGTGCGCTGCGTCGCCCGTGGCCCCGTGCTGTATCTGACCTTGGCGGATACGCCGCGGCGCAATGTCCTCACGGGTGCCGTCCTTGCCCAGCTCGCCGCCCATTTCGCCGAGATCCGCCAGACCTCGGACATCCGGGCCGTGGTTCTCGAAGCCGAAGGGGCGGTGTTTTCGGCAGGCCACGACCTCCGAGAGGTTCAAAAGAGCACGCCCGAGGGCTGTAGCGCTTTGTTCGAGGCCTGCAGCAAAATGATGCTCGCCATCCGTGCGCTACCTGTTCCAGTGATTGCCAGTGTCCGGGGCCTTGCTACCGCAGCCGGCTGCCAACTGGTCGCGGCCTGTGACCTGGCCGTGGCCAGCGAGACGGCGCGTTTCCAGACCCCGGGGGGCTTGATCGGGCTCTTCTGCTCCACGCCGGCGGTGCCGCTGGTGCGGGCGATCGGTCGAAAGCGGGCCATGGAAATGCTGCTCCTGGCCGAGCCAATTGACGCGCCTACCGCGGCCGCCTGGGGTCTGATCAATCGGGTGGTGCCCGAGGACCAGGTGGATCAAGAGGTGGAACGACTCCTCGCTTCCATCCTGCGGCTCAGTCCGGAAGCGCTCGCCCGGGGTAAGTTGGCTTTTTACCAGCAGGCCGAAGTTGGTGAGCGCGAAGCCTACCGCATTGCGTCGCGCGCCATGGCGACCGACGCCGCCACGCCCGATGCCAGCGAAGGTATTCGCGCGTTTTTAGAGAAACGGCAGCCGATCTGGCCCGAGCGACACTCGAGCTAGCTTGCCCCTCGCGTTTGGTCGGGCTCGCGGCTTCTGGACGCCGTCAAAGGAGTCTGACTCGCCGTCCCTGAATCCTGGCTGCGACTGGACTTCTTCTCTTCGGGCAGGATGGTCTCGCCAGCCGCGTTCTTCCGCGCAAGAGTATCGAGCATGCCATCGATGCCGCGTGCGCCGACCAACTGACTGATCTGGGCCCGGAAGTTCGACACCAGGCTGATGTTCTCGACGATCACGTCGATTACCTGCCAGCGGCCGTCGGCCGCCCGCATGCGGTAGTTCACCACGATCGATGGATTACCCTCCGTCCGGATTTCAGTTCGAACGGTCCGATCCCCGCGGGTCTCTTCGCGCTCCTCGACCACCACCATCGTCTGGTCGGTGTAGCGGTCGACGTTGCGGCCGTAGGTGATCGAGAGGTGCTTGCGGAATTCGCGCTCGAAAGTTTCCCGTTGGGCGGGTGTCATCGAACGCCAGGCGCGCGCCGCGACGAGCTTCGACATGGTGGTGAAGTCGAAGCGATTGCCGACGATTTTTTCGACATTCCTAATCTTGGCTTCGCGCGTGGTGCTGGCGCGCAAGGCTGCGAGGATTTGGTCGAGCGTCGCCTGCGCAGTCGCCGAGGCGGTCTGGGGCGAACTCGTCGCAAGGGCGAAAGACGGCCCAATGGCGTCGGCTGCGGTCGCCGCAAGCAGGACGCCGAGGAGCCGGGAGAGAAGGGCGATCTTCATGGTGTTGATCCTGCTTCAGTCGGCGACGATTCCATCTCGTCTGCATCCAGCTCTTCATCAAAAAAATAGAGGTCTTCTTCGCGCGCCGCGCGGGCACCCTCGACGCCGAGAATGTCTTCCGATCGTTGTTGCTGCCAGGCGTCGCGGGCGGCGACGTAAAAATCCAGCGAGGCCTCGCGCGCGGCATCGACGTCCTTGATCCGCATCGCGCGCTGGTTGACCGCATTGAGCGCCGCCGAGCCCAGCAGGATCGGTGTATCGACAAAAAAAGTTACGGTTCCCAAGTACCCATCGACCAGGAGCCCAAAGGTATCCCGGACGCTGGAGGATCCCAATATGGGCCAGACGAGGTAGGGGCCTGCGGGAGTCCCCCAACGTCCCAGGGTCTGCCCAAAATCAGCGCGCCGCGGGGGTAGTTTCAGTCGGGCTGCCGGATCGAGCACCCCGCCGAGGCCAACCGTTGAATTGAGAACGAAGCGTCCGGTGACGATGGCGGTATCCTTGAACCGACCCTGTAGAGCCGTATTCACCAGGCGGATGGGAAAGAGCAAATTTTCGTAGAAGTTCAGGATGCCGGACCGGATCGGTGGCGGGACGAGCCAGGCCCAACCGCGTGCCGTCGGCTCGAGGACGTGCAGATCAAGTTTGTCGTTGAGGTGGAACATTGCGCTATTGAAGGGTCGCAAGGGATCGCCGACGTCGGTTTCTGCCTCGGCTCGGCTGTGGTTGCGAGCCTCATCGTCGGCTCCTTCGCTGGCGCAGGAGTGGTCCTCGCCGCAAGGCCGCGTTCCAGGGGCGGCATTCCCCGTGGCCGGCACGGCAAGCCAGAGGCAGAGGACACAGCCGACCAAGGCCGGGCGCCAGGCTTCAAGCCACAGACTCGGGCTCATGAGCCGTTGCCGAGGTTGTGGACCAGTTTCCCGAGGAGGCGCTCAAGGACCACGGCCGATTCGGTGAATTCGATCTCCTCGCCCTCGACCAACATGGCATCCTCGCCGCCCACTTGAAGAGAGAGGTAGCGATCGCCGAGAAGCCCGGCGGTGACAATGGAAGCGCTGGTGTCGGTCGGTAGGTCGACACCAGGATTGAGTTCGAAGACCACTTCGGCACGGTAATCCGGTTTGAGATGGATCCGGCGCACCCGGCCAACGGTGACGCCGGCAATGTCGACCGGGGAGTCGGCCTTCAGGCCGGCAACCTGCTCGAAGGTTGCCCGCAGGGTCAACCCGCCGCCACCGCGAAACGGGCCGTTCCCTATTCGTAGGGCGAGGAAGACGACGGCAGCAAGACCGGCGGCAACAAAAAGTCCAGCAAAAAGATCACGTAGCGGCGAACGTGGCATCATGGACGAAATCCCCAAAGGGCTGTGACCACATAGTCGGCCAGGAGCACCGTCACGGAGGTCGTCACTACGGTAGAGGTTGTGGCCGCGCTGACACCAGCGGCGTTGGCGACGGCATGAAAGCCGCGGTAGGTGGCGACAATACCGGCGATCCCGCCAAAGACCAATGCTTTCACCAGACAGAGCAGGATATCCTGATCGAAGCGCACGGCGCCATCCAGGCTGGCCCGGAAGAAACCGGGGTCGAGGCCCATCAACTGCACCGCGACCAGCCAACCCCCGGCCAGCCCTGCAAGAACAAAGAGGACCGTCAAAAACGGCATGACGAGGATGAAGCCGATCAGCTTGGGAGCCACGACCAGGTCGATCGGGTCGATCGACATCATGCGCAGGCCGTCGAGTTGTTCGGTCGCCACCATCGAGGCGATACCGGCGGCCGTCGCCGAGCCGGCTCGTCCCGCCACCAGCAGAGCGGTGAGCACTGGCCCCAACTCGCGGATGAGGCTCAGCCCAACCACGGCCCCGAGGGCATTTTCGGCTCCGAAC
>VFKT01000042.1 GCA_009885395.1 Deltaproteobacteria bacterium
CGCAGCAGGGTGGTCTTGCCTGAACCGTTCATGCCCATCAGACCGATGCAATCGCCGGGAACGACGCGGAGATCGAGGCCCTCGAAGAGAAGCTTTCCACCCATCGATTTCGCGATGCCTTCGGCGGCGATAAGTTTGCGGGTCTGCCTGCCGCTAGCCGCGAAATCGATCCCGACCCGGACCCGTGCGGCGGCTGCGTTTCTCGAAGCGATGCCCGCGAGTTCCTGGCGCCGCTCGCCACTTTCTTCGATGCGCCCCTTCGCCTTGGTGCGCCGAGCCTGCGGCCCACGCGAGAGCCAGCGATCATCCTCGCGAACCTCGTTGGCAAGCGACGCTTCGGCACGCGCCTGCATCTGCAGGAACTCGGCGCGGCGCTGGCGAAACGCGGTATAGTTGCCGTCGACCGAGAGCGTGCCTTCGGGATAGGCCCGCGAAAGTTCGACGATACGCGTCGCACAATTTTCGAGGAAGACGCGGTCGTGCGTCACAAAAATAACCGAACGCGCGTTCAGCTCCTGACTGCCGTAGAGGATAAAATCTTCGAGCCAATCGAGACCTTCGACATCGAGGTGGTTGGTGGGTTCGTCGAGGAAGAGGATATCGGGCGTGCCACCGGCCGAGGCTAGCGCCGAAGCAATCGAGAGACGCTTCTGCCAGCCACCCGAAAGCCGGTCGGCGAGTTCGTCCATGCGGGTCTCATCAAAACCAATCTTGCCGAGAACCACCCCGGCAAGGATTTCCGCCTCGTGGGGATCGCCGTGCACGCTGGCGCAACCGAGGGCGGCCATCGTGCAGACCGAACGGGCTGTAACGCCGCTGGGAAAGTCGTCGCGCTGCGGCACATAGACGATGACGGTGCCGCGCGGACTGCGGATGGTTCCGTCGTCCGTCTCCTCGCGGTCGGCGAGCATGCGCAAGAGCGTGGACTTCCCCGCGCCATTGGGCCCGATCAGGCCGATCCGTTCGTTTTCATCGATCACGATCGACACGCCGCGGAAGAGTTCCCGCAAGCCGTGCGATTTCGAGAGGTCGTTGGCGGTGAGGAGCACGGCGGGGTGCATAGCTTGAGTCGGGCCGCATTCACCTGCCTTCTGTCGAACGCCTGGCGTCTGGCCGACTTTCCTCCGTGCGAGCAGGCCCGAGCAGGCCCGCTCGCGCCCCGGACATCCAGTCATTAAGAACTCCGGCCCCTCCTTTTTCGGGGGGCGGGCACGCCGGGCGCTGCGGTACCGCGCGAGCGGGTATGCTGTTTCGCGGGCCCTGCTTCCTCGGGGGGCAGGCCCTCTTTTCACTCGCCAGGAGGTTGCATGGAACTCGGACGAATCGGCATCTGGGCGTTTCTCGATATGCTGCCCGCACGCGAGGCACAGGCTGCGGCGCGGGAGATCGAGGATCTTGGCTTTGGCGCGCTCTGGATCCCCGAGGCTCTGGGCCGCGAAGCGTTCACCAGTGCGGGCGTGCTGCTCGCGGGAAGCGCGCGACTCGTCGTCGCCACCGGGATCGCCAACATCTGGGCGCGCGACGCGATGGCAATGGCTGGGGGGCAGAAAACCCTTTGTGAAGCCTACCCCGGGCGCTTCCTCCTCGGCATGGGCGTCAGTCATGCCCCGCTCGTCGAGGGCCTGCGCGGGCACGAGTACGCGAAGCCTCTTACGGCCATGCGCCGCTACCTCGATGCGATGGATAAAGCGCCCTTTACCGCCGCGCCGCCGATCGGCGAGTGTCCGCGCGTGCTGGCCGCTCTCCATCCGAAGATGCTCGAACTCGCCCGCGAGCGCACGTCGGGCTCGCATCCCTACTTCGTCACGCCCGAACACACGGCCCGGGCACGCCAGATCCTCGGAAAGGATCGCCTGCTCGCGCCCGAACAAGCGGTGCTTCTCGAAACCGATCCGGAGACAGCGCGACGCATCGCACGCACGCATATGGCAATTTACATCGGCCTGCCGAACTACCGTCGAAACCTGATCGCGACCGGCTTCGCCGAAGAGGATTTCGCCAACGGCGGCAGCGATCGGCTGGTCGATGCGATTGTCGCCTGGGGCGATATCGAGGTGATCCGGGCGCGAGTGGCGGCACACCACGCCGCCGGAGCCGACCACGTCTGCCTGCAGGTGCTGACCCCGAACCCGGCGATCGTCAACCGGGACGCCTGGCGCGTCCTCGCCCGGGCGCTGCTCTGAGCGACCCGCGCAGAGGCAGGCTCGGCTGGCCCCCGGCCGGCTTTCGCCGCGCATGGTAAGGGCGGCCGATGTCCTTTTACCTGCTGGACGCCATCGACCGGATCGGGCCGGGGGATGAGGCTAGCGGCCATGTCCGTCTTCCGCTTGACGGGATTCCGATGCCGGCCTGTTTGATCGTCGAGGCGGTCGGACAGCTCGCCGGCTGGATCGGGCTGATTGCGACCGACTTCGTATCGCGTCCGGTGGCGGCCACGGTGCAACGCGTGCGGCTTCACGAAGACGCCACCGCAGGCTCGACCTTGACCCTCGAAGCGCGCGTCCGGGCGCTGCGAAGCAATGCGATCTCGTGGGAAGGCCGGGCTCTGCTCGACGGACGACCACTGCTGACGCTTCAGCGTTGCACCGGTCCTCTGCTGCCTGCCGCCGAACTCGAAGATCCGAAAGATCTGCAGCGGCGCTTCGAGCGGCTGCGCGAACAATCAGATAGTTCGGCCTATCCTACCGACATCGACGGTATCGCTGTCACCGAGCGGCTGCGAACCACCGACGAGGGCGGACGCGTGCTCGAACTTCTGCTGCCCGAAGCCCATCCTCTCTATGCCGCCCACTTTCCGCGCCGACCGGTGTTTCCAGCCTCGCTCCTGCTTGAAGCGCAGCTCCGCACGGCCCGAGACCTCGCCGGGCCCGACTTCCTGCTGCTTGGCCTCGACGGCATCAAGGTGCGCTCGTTCTCGGTCCCCGGTGATCGGGTCGAGCTTGCTGTTTCAAAGATTGACGAAGGCAGGGACAAACTGACCTGCAACCTCGTCTGTGATACTTCAGACGGTCGACGGATTTCGGAAGCCCGCGCCCTCTTCGAGCGGAGGCCGGGACCCTGATGCCCCGTAGCGGCCAACGCATTGCCAAGGGTGCCGGCCGTAGCCGGCTCAAGGCCCTGCTGCGGCTGGCCCTGCTGGCGGCCCCGCTCACGAGCGCCTGTAGCCAAGCTCCGTTTTCAGACAACCTCGACGGCAGCGTCGCCTCGGTCTCGCGGCTCGGTCCTGCGGCCTTCGGACTGCCAACACCCAAGGGCATCGAACACGCCGCCATGGTCGTGATCGGCGACGAAGCGCGGCCCGCGCTGCTGGCGCCGCCCCGCGTCCAACTCAGTGAGCAGCTCAACGTGGCGGTGGAAGCACGAGACGTCGTCATCGATCTTGAAATCACGGCGGCGGGAGAAAAGCTGCGCGACCGACCTCTGATGCTGGCGGTTCAGGAAATCCCGCTGGCTCGCGCCCTGCCCACCGACGCCATGGCCGGCGTCGCCCACCAGACCTTCTGGCATCGCCCGGCATCGGGATGGTCGGTCCAATGGCCCGACGCCAAGGCGCGTGGCCCGCTGCATCTGGTGCTGCGCTACCAACGGCCAAAAGCTGGCGCAGCCCGGCTCAACATTACACTTGATGCATTGGGGCCAATAGCGCAGGCCTTTGCTGCAACCGATCTGGAGTTTCAAGACGGCAGCAAGCTCCTCCTCGCCAGCGGACTCGCAGGCCAGGGACGGGTCGACGCTCAAGCCCGCATTCGTGCCAATCTCACCTGCGATGGCGACGAGGCCCCGCGCCCCCTCCTCGACCGGATGATTCGACCCCACGATGGCTGGGTCGAGACGACCATCACTCCGGGCGCCTGCAAGCGCGGAATTCTAACGATGGTAGCCGACGCTCCCGACAAGGCTGCGATCGATGTCGCCTGGGCGGTACCGCGCGTCCTGACGCCGGTCGCAACCGACCCACCGCACGGCATCGAGAACGTCATCCTGATCTCCCTCGACACGCTGCGCGCCGATCATCTCTCGGGCTACGGCTACGGCCGTCCGACCTCGCCTTCCATCGACCGCGAACTGATCGCGCAAGGCACCACATTCCTCGATGTTACGACAACATTCCCCCAGACCGATATTTCCCACTTAAGCCTCTTCACCGGCGTCTACCCGGCGGCGCAACCGGTACGCGGCCGGCTCGCGGCAACCGATGCGAGACGCACCCTGGCCGAGGTTCTGCAAAAGGCGGGGCTCGCCACCGGAGCCTTCACCGAGGATGCCCTGGTCTCAGGTGCGTTTGGCTTCTGGTACGGCTTCGACACCTTTGTCGAGCGCAGCTTCGAGCACGACCGGCGAGGCAGCAGCACCTTTGCCGACGGCATTCGTTTTCTCGAGAGCCATCGCGACGAGCGCTTCTTTCTCTTTCTGCACACCTATCTCACCCACGACCCCTACGTCGCCCCGCCCCGCTATGACGCCCTGTTTCGCGATGAGAAGGGCCCGGACCCGGCCCCCTGGGTACCGGCAAAGGGCCGCCACCACCTCGACGCCTACGACCGCACGATTCGCGCCGCCGACGATCTGGTGGGCGAACTTCTCGCCGCGCTAGAGCACACGGGTCTGGCCAAAAACACGCTCGTCGTCCTGCTCTCTGACCATGGCGAGAGCTTTGGCGAGCACGGGATCGCGGGACACGGCTTCGCAGCACACCGCGAGCAGCTCTGGATCCCCTTGATTTTGCGAGGCCCCGGCATCCCGGCCGGTCGGCGGATCGACGCTCCTATCAGCATCGTCGATGTCCTGCCAACCATCAGCGGCCTGATGGGGATCGATTTCAGGAACGGCCAGGGAGTCGATTTATCGAAATCGATCAAGGATCTAAAAATAAGGCTTGATCCGGAGCGACCGATCTTCTTCTCCTGGCTGCGTCACGAGGCCGCTGGAGTTCGCCGTGGCAAGCTTAAATTGATGCGCTCGGCCGACCAGAAATTGCTTTACGACGCTGCAACCGACCCCTACGAATGGAAGCCTCTCATCGCCGATGCCCGGGAAAAAGCGGTCGCCAAAGAACTGGACCAACACCTCACCGAGAGCGCCAATGCAGCCAAAGCCACGCGCGCTGGCTCGCCGGGCTCACGCCTCGACGTGGATGCCAACACCGAACGCTCGCTGCGGGCACTCGGGTATATCGAATGAAACCGCGCTTTACGACCTCGGCGAAGCCTGGCTCGGCCAGCCGCGCGCTTACCGCCCGCCTGCGACTACCGGCCTGATTGGCCCAGCATCAGCATCGAACTCGTGTAGCCGTGCAGGAAGGTGCGTCCGCCTACCGGCCCGATCTCGCCGTTGCAGAAGAAACCCCCGACCGCCGTCGTCGGCAGATGTCGCCCGAGCAGCGCGCTCTCGAAATCGGGTTGTCCATAGAGGGCCTCACCGCGACCCAGGCATGAGAAGAGCAGACACGCCGAGGGCTGACGCTCCGGGTTTGCGGCGACATACTGGGCTAGTCGGAGGCCGAAATCCTCTTCGGCCGTGCTGGCGTCCCTGAGGTGGAACTGCACCACCTGGGCTTCGCGCAGCATCGCACCGACGACGATCGCGCCACTGTCGGCATCGGAGCCGACCAGATTCCGAATCAGGAAATCCCCGGCGCCGAACGCTTCGTGTGCATCCGACATGGCAACGCCGAGAAGAAGCGAATTCTGGAACAAGGCGCGGTCAGCTTCGTTGAGGGTCTGATAGAGCTCCCGCAGAATCTCCAGGGGCCGTCGCTGGTCGAGTCCGAGCAGAAGGTTGTCGCGCGCCGCAGTGACGAACATCGGTTCGCCGATCGGCCGACAGCCCTGGGCAACGACTGCGCTGGCTTCGACCATCCCCGAAAGGGCGACGCCGACTGCGCCGGCATGTCGCATCTCACCGGCAACGAAGAGAAGATTCTCCCCCGGAGCCCGGCCCCCACTGGCCAGCCCACCCACGTGCGCCGCACCGGGCGCGATCTGATCGAGCCCGAGCAGCAGAGCGTCGGCCTCGACCGAGAAGGGATCGGCGAGGACGATCGATGCGGCCGTGGCCGCATCTCGCCCGAGACAATTCGCGAGTCGGCCCTCTCCGAGTGCAGCCTCTTCGCCAGGCTCGACGTGGAAGGGACAAAGATTGACGCCCGGCAGCGATCCGGCCAGCAGAGCCAGGCCAGGCCCCGCTTCCACTTCACGCCCGCCGCCGATGACACTCTGGCCCGTGCAGCCGAGCAAGAGCGCCGAGGGCAACGCGCTGCCCACCAGCGCGACGATCTCGCGAGCCATCGCCCGGTGTTCGGCCGAAACGAAAGCCACAACAAGATTCGGCTCAGCCCCCTCGAGCCCCGTACGAAGAGCATAAATAGCTTCCTTGACGGCCCGGACGGGATCAACAGCGGTCGAAACAGTAGAGGCGAATCGCACAGGGGAACCTTAAGCCGAAAGGTACCACGCAGGTCCGGGAAGACAGCCCGCCCCGCAACGCATTGCGGCAACCACCCCAATCGGCCTATGGAGAGACGGGGGGATCAACGTGAGCGACGACTTCTTCAATTCGGATATGCGTTTCTTTCTTGAGAATCGCATCGACTGGCCGCGCTACCTGCGGCTGAAGAACGGCGCGCCGGTCGATGCGGCGGGCGAACTCGAGGACTGGCACGCCATCCTCCGCACAGCCGCTGATATTTGTACCGAGATCGCACCCATGGCACGGGCGGGTTGGCATGATGAGGTCGTGCTTGAGGATGGTGTCGTCCGCGTGCCGCCGCATATCGCAAAGGCCTACGACCTCCTCAAACAAGCCGGGTTGGTCTGCCTCCCGGTCAGCCCGCGCTGGGGTGGTGCCGGCTCGTCGATGTTCCTCAATAGCGCCTTGCTCGAGATGCTCTCACGCACCGATGCCAGCCTGATGACCATCGTCGGACTGCAGGGTGGCGCCGCCATTGATATCGAGAAATACGGGAGTGACGAACTGCGCGACTACTGGCTGCCGCGCTTCACTTCGGGCGAGGTTCAGGGCTCGATGGACCTCACCGAACCGAACGCGGGCTCGGATCTCGGCGGCATCCTGACCCGCGTCACGGAGGAAGACGGCCGCTTCTTCATCGACGGCAGCAAGATCTTCATCACCAATGGCGGCTGCGACGTGCATCTGGTGCTGGCGCGTGACGCGGCGACCTTCGAGCAGTCGAAAGGCACGACCAACGGGCTCTGCCTGCTGCTCTGCCCGAGAGTGCTGCGAGACGGGCAAACCAACGGCATGCGGGTCAGTCGCGTCGAGCGTAAAATGGGTATCCACGGTTCACCCACCTGTGCCGTCGAGTTCGAGCACGCCGAGGGCTTCCTGCTCGGCGAGAGGGGCAACGGCTTCCGCGCGATGCTTGACTTGATGAACAACGCCCGCATTGGAGTTTCCGCGCAGGGCCTCGGCATCGCCGAAGCGGCCTTCCACCAGGCCCGCAACTACGCCCGCGAGCGCGTCCAGTTCGGCCAGCCAATCATCCGGCAGCCCCTCGTCAAATCGATGCTGACGCTGATGGCACTCGATATCCAGGCGGCGCGCGCGCTGCTCTACCACACCTGCACGCTGGTCGACGTCTGCGATGCGATCGCAAGCCATCTCGCCAGCGACCGCGAAGATCCCGAATTCGACCGGGCTGCCCTGCAGAAGGAATACGAGCACAACCATCAACTCGTGCGGTTCCTCACGCCTTTGTGCAAATTCCTCGCAACCGAGACCGCCAGCGAAGTCGCGCGAAAGGGCGTCCAGATCCACGGCGGTCTGGGTTTCATGGCCGAGTCGGCGGCGGGCCAGTACCTGGCCGATTCCATCATCACGACGATCTATGAAGGAACTTCCGAGATCCAGGCGAGCTTCGCCCTGCGCGAAATGGCCAAGGGAGCCCTCTTCACGCTTCTTGACGACACCAAGATTCAGCTCGGCAACCTGCGTCAACGCTTTCCGGAACAAACCGCGCAACTCGATTGCGGCATCGAGCAACTGGGCGCAACCCTGCCCTCGCTGCTGGGCGACCCGTCCTATGCGCTGCTCAATGCCAAGCGGGTTTCGGAAATGGTCATCACGATCATTGTCGGCGTGGAACTGCTCGAGCAGGCCACGGTGAGTCCGGAGCGCACGGTGCTGGCCTCGGCCTATATCAATCGGAAAATCCTTGAAGTCGATATGCACGCTCGGCGTATCCAGAGCGGTGACGTGACCCGGCTCGAACGCTACGACCGTATTTTGGGCCTGACAGACTGAAGGGGCGACCACCCGGCCCATGCGGCGCGATCTGTTACGGCGGGTCGGGCCGGCGCCTGCCTAATCGTCGGCGCCGGGGTGGTCCGCGGCGAGC
>VFKT01000074.1 GCA_009885395.1 Deltaproteobacteria bacterium
GAGGTCGGCGAGCAGGCTCTGCATCTCGCGCAACTCGAGCGGATCACCAAGGCGCACGGCACCGTGGCAGGCGATCCGTGCCAGCAGCGCGTCGCGCGCTGCCTCGCCGCGCTCGGTGGCGCCGATTTCGCCGAGGTCACGCGCCAGGTCGGCCAGCAACGCCTCGGCGTCACAACTCACGTCCAGCGCCGCCGGCCAGGTGCGGACGATCACCGCGCCATCGCCAAACGGCTCGACGTCAAAACCGTCTTCGAGCACCACCTCGCGATGCGCAAGGAGCGCCTCGACATCGGCTGCATCCAGCTCGACGACGCGCGGCACCAGCAACGCCTGGCTGGGCAAGCGTGGGCTGGTCTGGGCCCGCAGACGCTCGAAACGAATGCGCTCGTGGGCGGCGTGCTGGTCGACCAGAATCAGGCCGTCGGGTCCCTCGCAGACGATCCAGCCGCGCAGTGCCTGCCCGAGCACGCGCAGATCCGCGAAACGCGCGACGGCGCCAGCGTTGGACGTCGAGAGAGGCTCTTGACTCCAACCGGCGTCCGACAGAGCAGGCCATGCGTTCGTCGCGGCCCCTGCCTGGGGCAGGCCCCGCTCCCTCCCGACTTCTTCCGTCGCACCCGCAAATACCGCAGTCCGCTGGCCTTCGTCGCCGGGCCTTGCCGGGTCGAGGTTCAGCGGCCGATCCCGAAGGCCTGCCCCGCTCGAACGCTCGCCGTCTGGCGAGGCAAAGCGCAGCCGCGGCTCTGTGCCTGGCGACCCGCCGTCTGGCGCGCGGGCCGCGTAACGCGCCAGGGCTTCGCCAACCCGCGAACCGAATCCGGTATTGGACGTAGCCGTCACCTCGGCCTCGGCCGCCGAACTCCCCTGCGGTGCTCCGGCGGCGGCGTCGAGCGCCGCGCGAAGCCCACGCAGCAGGCAGGCGTAGACCTGATCGGCCTCGGCAAAACGGACCTCGGTTTTCATCGGATGAACATTGATATCGACAGCCGAGCCGGGCAGCTCCACGAAGGCAACCACGATCGGGTGCCGGCCCTGTGGTAATCGGGCCCGGTAGGCATCGGAAATCGCCCGCAGCAGAACGCGGTCCCGAACGCTGCGCGCCCGAACCCAGGTCGAAATTTGTTTAGATGAGGGGAAACTCAGCCCGGCCCGCGAGGTCCAGCCCCGCACGGCAACCGTGCCTTCCGTGTGCTCAAAGCGCACCATCGCGCGCGCCCGCTCGGCGCCAAGCACCTGCTCAAGACGCTCCTCGTGGCGCGTCACCGCCGGACACGCCAAAACTTCGCGTCCGCCGTGGCGCAGAAAGAAGCCGACTTCCGGACGGGCCAGAGCGAGCCTACCAAACCAGTCCATGACGTGAGCAGATTCGGTCGGCGCCGAGCGTAGGAATTTGCGCCGCGCCGGCACCCTGGCGAATAAGTTCAGGATCTCGATCGTGGTTCCGATCGGAGCGCCTTCGGGGCGTGATTCGATCCGGCCCTCGTCGTCGACCTCCACCAGAAAACCCTCGTCCTGGCCGCGCTGACGCGTCACCAACTTGAGTCGCGCCACGGCGGCGATGCTGGCCAGCGCCTCGCCACGAAAGCCAAGCGTGTCGATGGAAAGCAGATCGTCCAGCGAACGCAGCTTGCTGGTGGCGTGACGTTTGAGGGCCAGCACGGCATCCTCGGGCGACATGCCGCAGCCGTCATCGCAGACCCGGATGCGCTCGCGGCCACCCTGGTCCAACTCGACGTCGATCCGCCGGGCACCGGCATCAAGGGCGTTTTCAACCAGCTCCTTGACGACCGAAGCCGGCCGCTCGACGACCTCGCCGGCCGCTATCTGATCGGCGACGCGCGGCGGCAAGACGGCGACACGCCTTTCGGCGGCCGGAGCGGCGGCTGCGTCGGTCGGCATGCGGGCGTGCTGGTATCACCCGCCCCCCACAAACGACAACGACCTGTCACGCGGGGAGAGGGCGCAGTCGGGCCGCGCCCGGAGCCGTCGCATGAGGCTCGCGGGACGCGGGGACGCGGAAGCCCGCTTGGGGCCGCAGACGGGCCGCGCCCGAAGCCGTCGCATGAGGCTCGCGGGACGCGGCGCCGCGGAAGCCCGCTTGGGGCCGCAGACGGGCCGCGCCCGAAGCCGTCGCATGAGGACCCCTGCTGGGGTAAAGCCCGCGCCGATGGTGTCGCTCAAACGTGCTGCAACGGCGCATCTTCGCAAAATCCGCACGCTCGGCTCGGCGCGAATCCTTTGTCGGCGGGCGCGGGCCGAGGGGCAGCAGGTGGTCTTCACCAATGGCTGTTTCGACCTGCTGCATCCGGGCCATGTGCGCTACCTCGCGGCGGCTCGCAGCCTGGGTGACCTCCTGGTGGTCGGCCTCAACGCCGATGCGTCGGTGCGAAGGCTCAAAGGCCGGGGACGTCCGCTGCAGCACGAAGCCGCCCGGGCCGAAGTGCTGGCCGGACTCGCCAGCGTCGATGCCGTCGTCCTTTTCGAGGCCGATACGCCGCTCGAACTGATCGTCGCGTTGGCGCCGGCGGTGCTCGTCAAAGGTGCCGATTGGGGTGCCGACGCGATCGTCGGCGCAGCCGAAGTCGGCGCGCTGGGCGGCAAGGTGGTCCGAATCGAGTTGGTGGCCGGGCAATCAACCACCCGCTTGATCGAGCGCGCCGCAGGTCAGCAGCCCGAGAAAACCACGAAGGCAAAGCCGCGAAGAGAGCCGCGTCGCCGCTGAAACCGGCGCGAGCTTACGCGACCGAGTGGGTGTCCGGCCAAAAAGGACGATTCAGGACGCGGCGGCCGATGCGGGCCGTGAGCCGGAGACCTTGGTCAGCTTGCCCGAGCGCAGGCATCGGGTGCAGACCAGGACGCGTCGCACGGTGCCGGCGAGATTAGCCCGAAAGGACTGCAGATTCGGACGCCATAGCCGCTTGGTCTTGTTGTTGGCGTGGCTGACATTGTTGCCAACCGCACGATCTTTGCCACAAACTGAACACGCGCGCGCCATAAATCCTCCGGAACAGGTGGCGTGCGTAGCGAGCGAGGTTGGGTCTGTAAAGGACAAGCCCTCCTGTCCTGAGTCCCCCTCGTCGGGTTTCCGTCCGGGTGTCCCTATCTCCCGGTGGAGACCGGGTCTCGCCTGAGGCGAGGCTTATTTCTTGCCGGAATTGCCCGCCGTGTACCAATCGGAGGGTGGGATCTCGCTGAAGACCACCGACACCACCTCACGCGGCAGTTCACACACCTCGGTGATCGTATCGGTGACGCGGCGGGCGATTTCGTCCTTGCGTTCTTTGCTGTGGCCTTCATAGATCGTAATATTGACAAATGGCATCTTGCTCCCCTCCCCAAAAACGTGCGGTCGCCAAGGCTCAGTCGCGGCTGGCGATGGCGTCGATCTCGATCCGGGCGCCGCGCGGCAGGGCGGCGACGCCGACCGTGCTGCGGGCTGGCCGGGCTTCGCCGAGCACCTCGGCGTAGATCCTGTTGACCACGGCGAAATCGGCAAGATCGAGCAGATAAACCGTCATTCGCAATACGCTTGAGAACGAAGATTTGGAGGCCGTCAATACCGCTTCGAGATTGGCCAGCGTCTGTCGGGTTTCGGCCTCGATACCGCCGTCGACCAGTTCGCCGCGAAGGGGGTCGAGCCCGATCTGGCCCGAACAGAAGACCAGTGTGTCCAACCGCATGGCCTGGCTGTAGGGCCCGATCGCCGCCGGAGCTTTCTGCGTCGTTACCTGTTTGATCTTCATCGAAGCCCCGACTTTCGTCTGTTTTGTTTTGCGGAAGGTGCCACGGTAGCGGGCGAGCCGGAGGTCCCCGGGTTCAACGCGGATCCGGCGGGCGATGGCGGGCCAGCGACCGCCGCAGAAGCGGAGGGGCCGGATGTCGACAGGTTTGACTCTACACCTATCGGCTCGGGCGAGGCTGGCGGCTCGGGCGAGGCTGGCGGCTCGGCTTGCACCCATGAGTCAATCTTCAGATCCCAACCGCCCCCAAGGCTGCGATACAGATCCACCATCACCACGAGCTGAGCCAGTTGAGCCTCGACCAGGGCGTTTTGCGCCGGGAAGAGGAGCTGCTGCGCCTCAAGCACTTCGTAGTAGTTCGAAAGGCCAGCATCGTAGCGATCGAGCGCCAGTTCTACGGAGAGTTCGTACGCTTCGACCTCGCGCTCTCTCGCGCTGCGTTCCTGCACCAGCTTCTCGCGCAGCACAAGGGCGCTCGAAACCTCGGCCAGCGCCTGCACGACCGTCCGCTGCCACGAGAGCATGGTTTCGCGATACGCCGCCTGCTGGCCTTCGAGCTGGCCGTAAAGCTGCCCACCCGTAAACAATGGCCCGCTGACGGCGCCTGCGATCTCCCAGAGACTGCCCGAACTCTGGGCGACCTGCGAGATATCGGGTGCCGCCCCGCCATAGGCGCTGGTGAGCCCGATGCGCGGCAGGAAACTCGCGATCGCCACTCCAACCTGAGCATTTGCATCCTTGACGGTCTCCTCGGCCGCCAGCAGATCGGGGCGGCGCAAGAGCAGATCCACCGGCAGCCCGGCCGGCACCTGTGGCGCAACATATTGCCCATCAAGAGGCTTGCCGCGACGGATCGCTCCTGGGGGCCGTCCGAGCAGAACAGAAATCATATTCTCGCGGCCGGCGATTGCAGCTTCGATCTCGGGAATCACGGCGCGCACACCCTCAAGTGCGCCAGTGGCACGCGCGGTCTCGAGCTTCGAGCCGACGCCACCGAGATAGCGGCCCATGAAAAGTTCATAGGTTCTGGCGAAGCTCCGTTCGGTCCCATTCGCGATCAAGAGCTGGGCATCGAGCCCGAGCAAATCGAAATACGCCGCACCCAACTCGGCCACCAGCGACAAGAGTACGCCACGCTGCACGGCTTCCTGGCCGAGAAGCTGCGCCTCGGCAGCCTCGGTCGAGCGGCGCACCCGGCCCCAGACATCGAGCTCCCAGGCAAGATTGAAGGTGCCCCGGAAAAAATTGAAGGTTGCCGTATCGCCGGCATTGGTCACGGGCGAACGCTGGCGCGAACCACTTCCCTCATAGTTGAACTGCGGCAGAAGCGGGCTTCGCGCCACCCACACGAAGCTCCGGGCCTGCTCGACGCGCTCGGCCGCGATCTTGAGGTCGTAATTCGCCTGCAGAGCCTCCTCGACATAATCGCGCAGAACCGGGTCTTGGAAGATTTCCCACCATGGCAGATCGGCAAACGACGCCGCCGCCGTCGCCGTCGTCTCGGCGCGAAAGGTGGGCGGTAGATCGACGAGTTCGGGACGGACGAAATTCGGGCCCACCGGGCAGCCCGAGAGAAGGAGCAAGGCGCCGAACAGGCCCAAGGCGGAGAACCTCTGTGGGACTCGTGCCGCCCGGTCGCAAACGTCGTGCATCACGCCGCTCATGCTCCGCCCTCGCCTTCGACGGCTGGCCCGGGCGCGCCGCCCTCATCCGTCCCGCCCGGCGTCGGCTTGGTGCCAGCGCCGCCGAATCTCTCTACGACATAAAACGAAACCGGGACCAGGAAGACCGCGATCAGCGTTGCGCCCAGCATGCCCGAGATCACCATCGTACCCAGCGTCCGACGCGAAATGGCGCCCGCCCCCTGGGCCATGGCCAGCGGCACGGTGCCGAGTATGAAGGCAAAGGCCGTCATCAGGATGGGCCGAATGCGCAGGCGTGCCGCGCCGAGTGCCGCCTCGATCAGGGGCTTGCCTTCCTCGACTTCGATCTTGGCGAATTCGACGATCAGGATCGCATTCTTCGCCGTCAGCCCGATCAGCATGACCAGTCCAATCTGGGCATAGACATCATTGACGTAGCCTCGCACCAACAAGCCGAGGAAAGCTCCGACCACGGCGACTGGCACACCCATCAGAACGCTGAAGGGTAGCGTCCAACTTTCGTATTGCGCCGCGAGAATCAGCAGCACCACCAACAAAGAGAAGCCAAAGATCAGCGCCGGCGAAACCCCCTGCGCCGCCTTCTCCTCCTCGTAAGACATGCCGGAATAATCAAAGCCCATCTCGGTCGGCATGGTTTGCTTAAACACTTCTTGCAGTGCCGCCATGCCCTGCCCCGTGCTGTAGCCGGCCGCCAGCACGCCCGTGACCTGGGCAGCGTTGTACCCGTTGAAGCGCGTCGCGAACTCGGGCCCGAATCCTGGCTCGATACTCACCAGGGTGGTGAGCGGTACCATGCCGCCCGAGGAGTTCCGGACGAAAAACTCGCCCATCCGCCGGGTGTCGCGGCGGTACTCGCCTTCCGCCTGCACATAGACCTGCCAGACACGGCCAAACTCGTTAAAGTAGTTGACAAAAGCGCCACCAAGGTAGGCCTGAAGCACCTTATAGAGGTCGCTGAGCGACACCCCGAGCTTGAGCACCTTGTCGCGATCGACATTGGCAAAGAGCTGCGGCACGCCGGGCAGCAAGGTCGTCATCAGGGTCGAGAACTCCGGACGGGCCTCAGCCGCGGCCATGAACTTCGCCGTATTCTCGGCCAGGAAATCGAAGGTTTTGCCGGACCGGTCCTCCAGCATGAAGGTGATGCCGCCCGAGGTGCCGACGCCCGGGATGGCTGGCGGCGAGAAGGCAAACGCCTGGGCGCCGGGCATCCCGAGCAACTCGAGATTGAGGCGCCCCTGAATCGCATTGGCCGTCAGCCCCAGCGGATCGCGCTCGGCCCAGGGCTTCAGCGTCACGAAAAAAAAGGCGTTGTAGGTGGTATTCACCTGGCTCAGAAGGCTGAAGCCGACGACGGTATTATAGGACTGCACACCCGGCGTCTGCGCCAGTATCGCTTCGATCTCTTTCGCCGTCTGGTCCGTGCGCTGCAGGGAGGATGCGTCGGGGAGCTGCACGTTGAGGTAAAAATAACCTTGATCCTCGTCGGGCAGGAAGCCCCCCGGGATGCTCGCCGACAAGGGCACGATCAGCAGGGTTCCGGCGAGAAGGGCAAGCAGGGTTGCGCGGCTATGCTCGATCAGCCAACGGCAGCCGGCGACGTAGATATCCCGCACCCGCCCGAAACCCTTGTCGAAGGCCCGGAAGAACGTCCCGAGCGGCCCGCCGACCGGCACGCGCGGACGCAAGAGCAAGGCCGAAAGTGCCGGACTCAGCGTCAGCGCATTGAAGGCCGAGAAGGCCACCGAAACCGCGATGGTGATGGCAAACTGCTGGTAGAGCTGCCCCGTGATGCCGGGGATGAAGGCCGTCGGCACGAAGACCGCCGCCATGATGAGCGCGGTCGCAATCACCGGCCCCGTGACCTGCCGCATGGCAAGCAATGTGGCCTCGCGTGGCGATAGGCCATTTTCAATATGGTGCTCGACCGCCTCCACCACGACGATCGCATCATCGACGACCAGGCCAATCGCCAGCACCAGACCGAAGAGCGAGAGCGTGTTGATCGAGAAACCGAGCGCGGGGAAGAGGATGAAGGTTCCGATCAGCGAAACCGGCACCGCCAGCAGCGGAATCAACGTCGCCCGCCAGCCCTGCAGAAAAACGAAAACCACCAGCAACACCAGCACCAGGGCCTCGAAGAGCGTCTTCACGATCTCCTTGATGCCCTCGGAGACCGCGAGCGTGGTATCGAGCGAGACTTCGTAGGCAAGACCCGCCGGGAATCGCTCGGCGAGCGAATCCATCAGTTCGCGCGCCGCCTTGATCGTCTGCAGGCCATTGCTGCCGGGCGATTGATAGACCGCGACGATCGCCGCCGGCTTGCCCGAGAGGCGTCCCTTCATCTGGTAGAGCTGCGCACCGAGGTCGATCCTTGAGACGTCACGCATCCGCACCAACGAACCGTCCGGGTTGGCCCGCACCACGATATTGCCGAAATCTTCCGGGCTCTTCAGTCGGCCCTGGGCGCGAACGGCGTAGGTGAACTCCTGGCCCTGCGGCACTGGTTCGGCACCGAGCTGCCCGGCCGGGTTGACCTTGTTCTGCTCTTGGATCGCCAGGATGATCTCGGGCACGGTGATCTGGTAGCGCGCCAGCACATCGGGGCTGACCCAGAAGCGCATCGCGTACTGCGCCGCTCCAAAAATTGCGACCTGACCAATGCCCGGCACCCGCGACATCGGTTCGTAGATGTTGATGTAGGCGTAGTTTGCGAGAAAAAGTGCGTCGTAGCTCTCATCGGGAGAGTAAACTGAAAAAAGAGCGAGGGGACTCGTGGTCGACTGGCGGATCGTGACGCCCTGCTGCTGCACCTCGAAGGGAAGCTGGGATTGCGCCTGCGAGAAGCGCATCTGCGTCAGCACCTGGTCGATATTGGGCTCGGTCGCGAGATCGAAGTTGACGTAGAGGGTCATCGAGCCGGTATTGGCGTTGATCGAGTACATGTAGGTCATGCCCTCGACGCCGCTCATCTGCTGCTCGATCGGAGTGGCGACCGATTCCTGCACCGTCTGCGCATCGGCCCCCGTGTAGGTGGCGGAAAGCTGGATGACGGGTGGCGCGATATTGGGAAACTGCGCGATCGGCAGATCGAGGGCGGCGACAGCCCCGCCAAGGGTCATCAGGATCGCGATGACAATGGCAACAATCGGACGACGGACGAAAAAGGCCGACACAGCCGCTCAGGCCTGCCGGTCTGCTGGTGAAGGTGCAGCAGTCGGGGCCTGCGCCGGCACGCTGGCGCTGCTGCCGCTTGCCGGGGCTGCCTTGGCGTTGACCGCAGCCCCAGGGCGCGCTTTCTGCAGCCCCTCGACGATCACCCGCTCGCCAGGCTTCAGCCCCTCGCTGACCACCCAGAAACTGTCGAAGCGCGGCCCAAGAGTCACGCGACGGACCTCAGCCTTCGAATCCGCGTCGACGACCAGCACTTGGGTGCCTGCCTGAGTCTGACTGACAGCCCGCTGCGGGACCACGATGGCATCTTTCTCGATCCGGATGGCGGCGCTGATTCGCGCAAACAGGCCGGGGCGGAGATAGCCGTCGGCATTGGGGAACTCGGCCTCGACCAGAATCGTTCCCGTGCGCTGATCGACCTGACGGTTGGCCGCGAGGAAGCGGCCGGGATGGGGGTACTTCAGGCCGTCGGTGAGCGTCAAATGTAGGACCAGTGACGGCACCGCTGGCTCACCACTTGCCCGGCGATTGATGTCGCGGCTGGCGTTCAGGTACTGCGCCTCGGTGATCGGGAATATAACTTTGATGGGATCGACCTGCGAAACGACCGTCAATTTAGAAGTCGCCCCGACCAGGTCGCCAACCTGGGCCACGGCGATCCCGGCCACACCGCTGATCGGCGACATCACCTTGGTCCAGCTGAGGTCGAGGCGAGCCTGTTCGAGGCTGGCCTGGGCCTGACGCACGGCCGCCTGGTTGGCGAGTTGGTCCTGGACGGCGTTGTCCAGCTCTTGCCGGCTGACCGCCCCTTTGGGCACCAGCGGGCGCAGCCGGGTCACATCGATATTGCTCTTGCCAAGCATGGCCTGGGCCTGGCCGAGCTGGCCCTCGGCCTCGCCAAGCGCCGCCAAGAACTGGCGCGGGTCGATCTCAAAGAGGAGTTCGCCCGCCTCGACGAAGGCGCCGTTGCGGTAGTTCTGCTGCAGAAGATAGCCCTGCACGTTGGCGCGTATATCTGCATTGACATAGCCGAGAGTGGTGCCGACCCATTCCTCGACAATCGGCACGTCGCGCACCTCGACCGGGGTGAAAAGAACGTCGGGCGGCGGCATCTCGGGCTTGGCCCCGTCACAGCCTATGAGTCCGGCCAGGCAAAGCAGCCCGACCGAACCGGCCAGCGCCGCGCAGTGCAATAATCCGGCAGCCCGCTCTTCCTCGCGGCACCGGGCCATAATCGATCGCTTCCTCAAAGGCATCCTCTCCCGGTCGAACCGGGGCGTATCCCTATCGCGATGAACAAGCTCAGGCAACTTGAGGCGCGACACCCATCGGCACCGCGAACCAGGGCGGGCTCAGACCTTCAGCCGATCGACCAGGCCGACGGCTCTGTCATGCCCTTCAACTCGGGTTCAACCGGGGCGGTCTCGGACCTTCAGCCGATCGACCCGCACCACGCTCTTGAGTTTCGTCAGATTCCGTCGCACCCGTCGCAACTCGTCAATATGGTGCACCAGGATCTCGAAGGTAAAGAGGGCCTTGTCATCGGCCACCGTGCGCGCCTCGGCCTTGCGAATATCAATCCCCGCCTGAGCCAACACCCGGCTGATCGCGGCGAGCTGGCCCTGCTCGTTGGCAACCAGCACCTCCAGCCGGACGGGCCTGGCGGTCTCGGCGCCACCGTCCCAAACGCAATCGACCCGCCGCAGCGGATCCGCTTCGAGGCCTCGAGCGCAATCCATGCCGTGCACGGTCACGCCACGGCCACGGCTCACAAAGCCGACAACGTCCTCCCCCGGAAGAGGATCGCAGCAGCGTGCGAAACGCACCAGGACATCGGACAAGCCGCTGACCCGCACCCCGTCGGCCGTGGCGCGGCGTCCGACCATGCCAAGCAATTGCTGCAGCCGACTGGCCGCGCTCTCGGCCGGAACTTCGGGCACGACCGCCAGTCGCGCCAGCACCTCGCCGGCCATCCGTCGGCCGTAACCGATTTCGGCAATCAGGCTGGTGACATCGGTCGCCCCGAGTTCAGCCGCCACGCGTGCCAGCGTGCCGTCGGATTCGAGTTTTGCAAAATCGAGACCGTGCCGCGCCAGGTCGCGTTCGAGCAGGGTCCGCCCGACCTCTTCGCTGCGGGCGCTTTGTTGCGTTCGCAGCCAAATTCGTATTCTTTCCTTGGCACGTGGAGTGACAACGAATTTAAGCCAGTCGCGCGACGGCGCTTGCCGCCGCGTCGTGATGATCTCGACCGTGTCGCCATTCTGCAGGCTGTGTCGCAGCGGCACCAGCCGGCCACCGATCCTTGCCCCGGTGCAATGGTGGCCGACCTCGGAATGGATGCGGTACGCAAAATCAATAATGGACGAGCCTTGCGGGAAATGGAGCAGCTCCCCCTTCGGCGTGAACACCCAGACTTCCTCGCCGAAGAGGTTCTCCTTTAAACCGTGCAGAAAATCGTGCGGATCGCGCACCTGGTTCTGCCACTCGACCATCTGGCGCAACCACGCGAAGCGCTGCACATCGGCGATCTCGGATCCCTGCCCGGTTTTATATTGCCAGTGTGCCGCCACCCCGTCCTCGGCGATCCGGTGCATATCGCGGGTGCGAATCTGAATCTCGATGCGCTGCCCGTCGGGCCCGACCACTGTGGTATGCAACGATTGGTAGCCATTGGCCTTGGGCAGCGCGATATAATCCTTGAAGCGACCGGGGACAGGCGTCCAGTTTGCATGAATGACGCCAAGCGTCTCGTAACATTCTCGGAAAGAATAGACGACGATCCGGAAAGCCACCAGATCGAAAACCTGCTCGTAGAGCAGATTCTGCTTCCGCATCTTTTCGTAAATCGAATAGAAATGTTTCGGTCGGCCTGCCACTTCTGCTTCGATGCCGGATTCGTCGACCTTCTTTTTCAACGCCGCCTGAACGGTGCGAATGTAGCGCTCGCGCTCACCCTTCTTCTTGGCGACCATCCGCTTGAGCTGGTGGTAGATCTCTGGATGAAGAGTCCGCAGCGCGTGGTCCTCCATCTCGATCTTCATCCAGGAGATGCCGAGGCGATGCGCGAGCGGCGCGTAGATATCAAGCGTCTCTTGAGCCACCTTTTCCTGACGGCCAACGGCCAGACCGTCGAGGGTCCGCATATTATGGGTACGGTCCGCCAGCTTGATGAGGATGATCCGGATATCGCGGCTCATCGCGAGGATCATCTTTCTGAAGTTTTCGGCCTGGTGCTCCTCCCGGCTGGTGAAGTTGATGCGGCCGATCTTGGTGACGCCATCGACCAGTCCCGCCACCTCACTGCCAAACTCTTTTTCGATATGACCCAGCGTGGTGAGCGTATCCTCGACCGTGTCATGAAGAAGGGCGGTCGCGATGCTCGGGATATCGAGGCGAAGGTCGGCCACCAGGCCGGCCACCGCGAGCGGATGCGAGACGTAGGGCTCACCTGAAGCCCGTTTCTGGTTCAGGTGGCGCTCGGCCGAGAAGGCGTAGGCGTTGCGCAACAAGGCCACCTCGGCGCCCGGCAGGTAGCCCTCGACGCGGTGGATCAGACCCTCGAGCTTCACGAGTTGAATCTAACAGGGATCGCGACCTCTGCGTCAACCCGCGTCCTGCAAGCCGCGCCACCAGGGCGCGCCAGGCCGCCTAGCCGAGCTCGACCACCAGACGCCGACAAAGACGCAGGCGCTCGGCACGGATCACCGCAAAGAGGTCGCGGGCCGCCGCATCGCGATCGTCGTTGACGATCAGATAATCGTAAACGCCCGGCTCGGTGGCGGCCGCCACTTCGAGCCGGGCCCGATCGAGTCGACGGCGCACCTGCCCCTCGTCATCGGTACCGCGGGCGCGCAAACGAGCCTCGAGCTCGAGCTGGGAGGGCGGCACGACGAAAATCGCAACCGCGTCGCCGCCAAAGGCCTGTCGCAGCGAGCGGGCTCCCTGCACATCGACATCGAGCAGAATATCGCGACCCTCCGCGATAGCCGCGTCAAGCGGCTCGCGCGGCGTCGCGTAGGCATGGTCGAAGACCTCGGCCGACTCGACGAAGGCACCCACGCCACGACGTTTCTCGAAGTCTTCCCGCGAAACGAAATGATAATCCCGGCCGTCAATTTCGCTGGGTCGTGGCGGCCGGGTGGTACACGAGACCGAGAGTGTGAGACCCGGCTCGGCTTCAAGCGCGCGCTGAACCAGCGTCGTCTTGCCGCCCCCGGAAGGAGCCGAAACCACGAAAAGCACTCCACGACGTCGGTCCATACGATCCACTGTTCATTCCACGTTGGCGACTTGCTCGCGAAGCTTCTCGACCACCGCCTTGGCTTCGAGCACCGTCTGGGTGAGCGGCAGATGATTGGCTTTCGAGCCGAGCGTATTCACCTCGCGGTGGATCTCCTGCAGCAAAAATTCGACCCGCTTGCCGACCGGCTCACGGTCCTTCAGCAGGGCCGCAAACGCATCGAGATGCGCGCCGAGTCGGGCGAGTTCCTCGGCGACGTCACTGCGTTCGAGCAGCACCGCGATCTCGGCGACCAGCCGCGAGGCATCAAGCCCCGCATCGGCGAGAAGCGTCGCCAGCTTGCGTTCAAGCCGTTCCTTGAAGACCGTGCGCATCTGCTGCGCCAATCCGGCAGAGGTGGCGCATAGTCGGCCAAGCTCATCGACCAGACGGCGCAGTTCGGCGGCGAGGTGGCGGCCCTCGCGAGCCCGGTCGCGGTCAAGTGCGACAACGCTGGCGACGACAGCCCGCGCGATCGCGGCCCGCTCGGCCTTTTGATCCCCCACCACCTCCGTCGTCCGGACGACATCCGACGCCATGTCGCGGAGGAAGCGGATGTCGATCTCGCCCGGCAGGCCGAGTTCGCGCTGCACCTTCCGCCAGGCCCGTAAACGGCCCGCCGCGGCTTCGAGATCGACATCGACCCGCCGGGCTGTCGGTGCCAGACTCTCCCGGCGCACGGTGAGATCAACCCGACCCCGAGCCAGCGTCGCTTGCACGCGTTCGCGCAGCTCGCGCTCGAGATCCTGGTGCTCACGCGGCAACTGCAGCTTGAGTTCAAGAAATCGGGAGTTGACAGAGCGAGCCTCGGCCGTCCAGCGGGCTGCACCGATCTTCACCGAGGCCGTGCCAAAACCAGTCATGCTCTTCATCTGGCCCGCCCCGCACGTCCAGTGCCCAGCGCCTCGCGCAATTCGGCCGCCGAAACCGTAGCCGTGCCCACCTTGCCCACGACCACCCCGGCCGCACAATTGGCGAGAAAGGCGGCCTCTTCCAACGAGCCGCCGGCTGCCAGCACCAGCGACGCGACGGCAATCACGGTGTCGCCAGCCCCGGTTACATCGAAGACCTCGCGCGCCGCCGTGGCGAAGTGTCGGACAGTGCGGCCGCGATAGAGGCTCATCCCCTGCTCGCCACGCGAGATCAGCAGCCCCTCGCACTGCCAGCGCTCGACCAGGATACGGCCAGCCTCGTCAAGCGCCGAGGCGTCACGCAGTGACAGACCGGCAGCCTGGGCCGCCTCCACAGCATTCGGTTTGACGAGCGTCGCCCCCCGATAGGCGGCGTAGTTCCCGGCCTTGGGATCGATGACGTAGGCAAAGCCACGCTTGGCCTTCTCAAGCGCAAAGCGCTGCAGCAGCCCGGGCCCTATGGCGCCCTTGCCGTAATCCGAGACCACCACGGCCCCGACCCCCTCCAGCCTGCCGAGGGCGGCTCGCAGGACCCGCGCCGCGAGACGAGGCGGCGGCTCTGCGGTCTCGTGGTCAAAACGCACCAGTTGCTGCCCATGCGCGAGGATGCGTGTCTTTTGGATCGACACCACCCCACTCTCTGCGACCACACCGTCGGTGCCGGCACCGAGCGCGGCCAGTGCCAAGCGCAGCTCGCGCCCGGCTTCATCGCGACCGACCACGCCGACCACATCGACCTGCGCGCCGAGTGCCGCCACGTTGGCGACCACGTTGCCCGCCCCGCCGGGGTGAACACTTTGCCGATTGACGTGCACCACCGGCACCGGAGCCTCGGGCGAGATTCGCTCAACCGATCCCCAGACGAAGCGATCGAGCATCAGATCGCCGACGACGAGGATGCGGACCTTCGCGAAGGCCTTCAGCAGGCTGTCAAGTCTTCGGCGGTTCACCGTATCGCATCCGCACCCAGCGCTCGCCGGGCCAAGCTCCGTTGGTACACCGAGAGGGTTGCGGCCGCCATCCGGACGGTCGAGAACTCAAGCCCCCGCAGCCGGGCCTGTGCGCCCAGTCCGCGAAGCTGGGTCCGGTCGCGGCTGCACGAGAGCAACACTGCGGCCAGCGCCCCAGCATCGCCGGCTGGAACCAGCCAGCCCTCGCGTCCTTGACGAATGCTCTCGCTCAAGCCCCCGACCGCACTGGCAACGACAGGTCTGCCACAGGCCATCGCCTCCAACGCCGCGACCCCAAGCCCCTCGGCGAGCGAGGGCTGTGCCACGAGGTCCGCTGCGAGAAGAACCGGTCGGACGTCGGCGACCTCACCAAGCCAACGCAGCGCCTTTTCGATCCCAAGCGAATGCGCCCGTTCGCGCAGCATTGCCTCCTCCGGTCCGCTGCCCGCCACCAGCACCTGCAAGCCACGCCGATCCTCCTCGGGGAGCTGCGCCACGGCCTCAAGGAGCACCGCGTGACCCTTGCGGGCGTGCAGCCCACCGACGATCGCGACGCAGAAGCCAGGCCCGAGCCCGAGCGTGGCTCGAGCCGCCGTCGCGTCGCCGGGCTGAAGGGCCGCGGTATCCACACCGCTGGGCACGATCTCGATCTGCCTGGGATCAATCCCTCGTGCGACCAGGCCGCGCCGGGCCGCCTCGGAGATCGCGAGCACTTCGTCAAGCGAACGGTAGAGCCAGCGGACGTACCAGCCGGCACCGCGCGGCGGCGTGTCCATGCGCCGGGTCAGGACCCGCACGACCGAGCGGGGTGCGAAGCCGACGAAGGTCAGCGCGCGCGCGGTATGGAGATGCACAATATCGGGATGGCGCTCGGCGCAAAGCCGCCGCAGCGCGAACCCGGCACGGGGATCGTGCCCGAAGCGACAACCGACGTTCGCCACGACAAAACCGGATTCAAGAGCGCGCGACGCAAGCTCTCCGTCACGCGGAGCGGCCAGAATCGAGCTGTGTCCCGCGCGGCGCAGCTCCTGCATCAAGGCAAAGACCTGGCTCTGACCACCCCGCCAGCCGGTCTCGGGATCGACGTGGACAATCCGCATTCAGCTCTCGACGGCCACGGCCACGGCCGTCTCGCCGCGCTTGGCGTATTTCAGATGCGCATAGAGGCCCGAGCTCACCGCCACGTAGAGCCCAACGAAACCGAAGCGGAAGCCGCCGCGCCAAAAAAAAGAACGCACCACCCGCAACAGCGGCCGCAGCACGAGCTGAGACAGCGTCGGCGGTTTGCCCCCGCGAGCCCAATCCGTGAGCCGATTCATTTGCCGCACATGGTCAGCGACATCGTCATAAGTAAAATGCCAAAACGGCTCAGAAAGACGCCCCACCACCCCGTCGACAACCACATGCTCGTGCGGGTCAAGGCCCCCCCAGGTCGCGGCCTCGCGCCGGAAGAAGCGCAAGCGGCGGCCCGGATACCAACCGCCAACCGTCCACCAGCGACCGAGGTAGTGGACGAGTCTCGGCACCGCGAAGGCGTCGCAGCCAGCCCCATCATCGGCCAGCAGACGCTCGAGCCGCAAACGAAGCTCGGGCGAGACCCGCTCGTCGGCATCGATGTTGAGAACCCAGGGATGGTTGGCCAGCGACAGGGCGTAGCGCTTCTGCGCGACGTAGCCCGACCAGGGGTGCCGCACGAGGCACGTGGCGCGCGGCGCAGCGAGTTCGAACGTGCCATCGGTGGAAAACGAGTCAACGACAATGATCTCGTCGCACCAGGCCACGCTCTCCAGACAAGCCTCGATATGATCGGCCTCGTTGCCGCAAATCACGATGGCTGAGACCGGCGGCCGGTCGGCGGGGTCATCCAGCCGGCGGCCCCCTCGACGCTCGACGATGCGCGCCCGTTCACGACGCCGAATCGAGCGAAATTGCCGCAGCACTTCGCGAACTTCCAGCGCGCAGCCCGAGGCACGCCGCCACGCCGAGAGAAACGCCAGCCGCTCGCGTGGGCTTGCGTCCCAACCCAGTCGCCATTCGAGTTGAACCAGGTTGCGCAGAGCGCGCCGCAGGGGCACGGCGCCGCGCCAGAAGCGCACGCGATCCAGATCGGTCACCGCGAACCGACCGTTCTCGACGAGCAGGTTGTCATGCTTCAGATCCGCCACCCAGGCCCCAGCGCGATGCATGCCACCGACGAACTTTCCGAGAGAGCCCGCGAGGCGGTACCTGGCCAAGCGGTCGGCCCGTTGCGCCCAGGCAAACAAGGCTTCGCCGGCACCGAGATCACTCGCGATCACGCAACTGGCCTCGGGTAGACCCGGCCGGGTCACCTCACGTCGTGCCAAGGGTTCAGGTACGCGAATGCCCCGCCCGCTGAGCGCACGGGCGGCCCGCACGCGCCGCCCCGCCGGCGTCAGTCCGAGCGGACCGAGCAGCCGCAGCCAGAGCCAATGCCGCCGCACCGCCTTGACCACCACCGAGCCGCCGCCAAAACCGACCCGCACCGTGGCGCGACGTCGACTCGATTTCAGAATCTCGACATCGGCCGCAAGGGCTCCGTCAAAGGCCGCCGCCAAGGCCCGATCGACGCTATCGCCGTAGCGGTCGACCAGGGCCGTCTGACGCCCGAGACGTTGTGCGAGACGCGCCCGCACCACCGGCTGCGCAAGTCCCGACAAGCCAAGCCCCGCCACCGAGCGCGAGAGCCGGCGCCGTGCCAACCACCGGACAATCCAGCCGCAAGGCCCGCGCTGGATCCTCGCGCGATCGAAATCCAACACGGCGAGGCCGTCGGCGGGAGCGCCGCCAGCCAAAAAATTACCGATATTGAGGTCGGGGTGGTGCACGCCCGCCGCATGGATCGCGCGCACCGCGTCGGATACGGCATCGATCCAGCCCAACCGGGTCTCGGCGTCCGCCGCACGCAACGCATCAGCCAGCGGACGCCGGCCCTCGATTGCCCGGGTCACCAGAAGAGCGCGATGCCATTGCCAGGGACCGATTCTCGGACCGACTCCAACGACCCGCGCCGCGAGTGGTTCAGGCGCCAGCACGCCGGCGGCCCGAACGCGCTCGAGAGCACGGATTTCGCGCATCGGCCGCGGCGTCCCCGGGCCGTAGAGGCTTCCAAGGAAACCACCGAGCAAGCCGCCGTGCAGATAGCGGCGCACGAAAACGCCACCGCGCGCCGTCTCAATCCGTCGGGTTGTGCCACGTCCGCCGGCGACGGCCTGCCCGGCGTCTTCGCCAAACCAGTCTGCCACTGCCCGACTCCCGTTGCGCGGCACGGTGAGACCCGGGGCCGTCTCGTGCCAGCCCGGCGGAGCCCTCATTTCGCACCCGCAGCCGAGAGCTCGAGTTCTTTCAGCTTCACTGAAGCCAACACATCGCGGTAACCCTCAAGCAAAAGACGCGTGAGCAGTTGACGCCGTAGCCCCGAGGCCGGGAGCAGCGCCGGCAGGCCCCGGAGAAGAGGCCAGACCAGTTCGGTCCAATGCGCCGCCTCGCCGCAGGCTTGACGAAGCCGCGCCTGGCCATCGCTTTCCTGGTCGATCGCCTCCAAATGCAGCGCCAGATCTCCCGGCGACTCTACCCACCAGGGCTGCGCAAGCCGCACGCTACGATGCGGCCGGACCCCGCCAGGCGCGAGACGGCCCTGTCGCAGACGCACCTCGCCGCCCCGAAGCGCGACCACCCGATCGGGCAAAGCGATCTCGCCCCGGTCACAGCGGAAGCGTCGTCGGGCGAAGGCCACCGAGCCCGCTCCAGCGTCATCCTCAAGCCAGGCGAAGAGTTCCGCCAATGCGGCGGCATCGGGATGCGTACGCGGCGGGACCCAGACCAGCGGGCCCGCGTTCAGGCAGCGGCCAAGCGCAGCAAGTTCGAACCCGGGCAAGAGCACCTCGCCGGCGGCAGCAAACACTGGCGCGTCGCTCAAACTAGCAAGCACGAAAGTTGGAGTCTTCACGCCGACGCCTGCCCCGCTCGTCGCGACTTCTCGGCCAGCAGGACCGCTTCGCGGACGCGCGATACTTCGAGGTCAACCATACAAGCATGGGTGCCAATCGGGCAGCGCGCGCTACCGTGGCGCGAACAGGGCCGACACGCAAGTTCGAGCCCAACCACACTCGACTGCGGCCCACCCGGCGTAAACCCCTGGGCCGGCACCGTCGGACCAAAAATCGAGACCAGCGGGCGCCCAAAGGCAGCGGCGATATGTCCGACCGCGCTATCATTGGCGACCACCACTGCCGCCCGCGCGACCAGCGCCGCAAGTTCGGCGGTATCGGTCCGCCCGCAAAGATCCACCACCCTTGCAGCGCCTGCCGTCGTCACGGCCTCCGACGCCTGCAGCGTGGCGCGGCAGGCCTCTCGATCCGCCGCCGCGCCGACCAGGATGGCGGCAGCAAAAGGCGCCGGTACCAGAGCATCGACCAGCGCGCCGAACGAAGCCGCCGGCCAGCGCTTCGTCGCCCAGGCCGCACCTGGGGCCACGACCAGCAGACTTGCCTCGGCCGCGATCCCGTGGCCGGTCAAGATCGAAGCCAGACGGCCGTCGGCCTCTCTATCGACCACCAGACGTGGCCGGGCCTCCGTGGCAAAGCTTTCGACGCCAAGCCCTGCCGCCAGCCCGCGCAGACGCTCACTCGCCCCTTCCCCCCGGCGCTTGACCCGACGATGGTAGAACAGCCACCCTGGCGCGTCTTCAAAGCCGATCCGCAGCGCAATCCCGGCAAGTGTCAAGAGAAGAGCTGTGCGCATAGAGCGCTGAACCGCGATCCCGACGTCAAATTGGCGCGCCCGCAAACGACGCGAAATCGCGATCAGCCCGCCGAAACCCGCATCTTTGCCATATTTATCAAGCGAGAGGATGCGCTCCCGACCGACCAGCGGCGCAATCAGCTCGGCGGCCGGCGGTCGGACAAGCCAATGGATCTCGGCCGTCGGAAAGGCGCGTGCAAGTGCGTCGTGCAGGGGAACAGCCAGGACGACATCGCCGAGGAAGCTCGTCTGCGCGAGCAGGATGCGGCGCGGTGCCCCCGTCATCGAACGGCCAGAACCCTCTTTTGGCATCCGGCTAGAAGGCTTTGGCCTCGTCCACCAACATGACGGGGATCTCGTCCTCGATCGCGTAGAGCAAGCGGCAAGCGTCGCAGCGCAAAGCGTCGCCGCTTGTTTCGAGGACGATTTCGCCCTTGCATTTCGGGCAGACCAGGAGGTCCAGCAAATCTTTCTCAATCGCCATCGCGCGTCCTCACACGGGATCAGCCCCGCGCCCTTTCCTCTCGCACCCAGGCGAGTTCAGCAGCCAGCCCCTCGCGCAGCGTGACGACGGGTTCCCATCCAAGTTCGCGGACCGCAGCACCGGTATCGGCGTGGGTATCGCGCACATCACCCTTCTGGCGCTCCCGACGCTCGACTGAGACCGCGCGTCCGGTCAGCTCGCCGATCAATTCAAGAACTAGATTCAAGCTCACCCTGGAGCCGCCGCCAATATTATAGGCCGCGCCGGGCTGACCGTGCTCGAGTGCCCGCAGATTCGCCGCTACGGCATCACCGACAAACGTGAAATCGCGGGTTTGCTCGCCGTCGTCAAAAACCACGATTGCCTCACCCGCAAGATGCGCCTGCAGGAATTTATGAAAAGCCATATCGGGTCGCTGACGGGGGCCGTAAACCGTGAAATACCGCAGCGAAATGCTCGGCACACCCATGCCAAGCGCGTAGAGCCGGCAAAGGTGCTCGCCGGCCAGCTTGGTCACCCCATAGGGCGAGATCGGCTGCGGCAGAGTGGATTCGGTGGTGGGAAAATCCAGGGCATCGCCATAGATCGACGACGACGACGAATAGACCACCCGCGGTGGTTTTGCTTGCTCGCGAGCCGCCTCCAGCAGACGCTGGGTCGCCAGGACATTGGCCCGGGCATAGATTTCGAAGTCGCGACCCCAACTGGCCCGCACGCCCGCCTGCGCGGCGAAATGAAGCACCCCGTCGATGCCCTCGAGGATGGGCGGCAGATCGCAGGTCGCGAGGTCGGCCTCGATGAATTCGAAGTCGGGGTTGCCGCGCACTCCAGCGAGATTCCGCTCCTTCACGGCGCGCGGGTAGTAATCGAGGAAGCAGTCGAGGCCCACCACAGCGTCACCACGCCGTAGCAGTGCCTCGACGGCTGTCGATCCAATAAAACCTGCCGCCCCCGTCACCAGAATCCGCATCCAGCCGCCTCCGCGAGGCGCTTGAACCACAACCGCGCCCGCAGGCAAACCCCAGAGCCGAAGATCCGCGTCTCGGCACCTCGCCCAGTCCGCCGCGACCTCGGTCCGCCGCCGACCCTCCCGCCTCGGAATTACGGTCCACGTCTCGGCAAGTCGCGACTCTGCCTCCACGGCGTTGCTGAAATGCCGGTTCCGGGCGTGTGGCTAGCGCGATCCGGTCGCTCGCGGCTCGATAGCCCCGAGGCGATCGACCAGGAGACGCGCCAGGACGGCGCTGTCGTCGGCCTCCATCTCGACCCCGACCCCGAGCGCGACCAGCCGACCGCGGGCGAAAGGCAGATGACGCAGCTTGGCCAGATCCTTTTCCGTGCAAAGAACGTAATCCGCCTGACCGGAGACCTGCATGATCCGTTGCCAATCGGCCTGCGTAAAGACATGGTGGTCGGAAAACTCGAGCACATCCTCGGTCCGAATGTCGAGTTCGCCGGCCAACGCATAGAAGGACGTCGGATCGGCGATGGCCGAGAGCAGAACGACACGGCGGCCGAGCAGCTCGCCAAGCGGTTCGGTGTTGCGAATTCCACCCTCGAAGCGCACCAGATCACGGGCCACCAGCCGGGCCCTCAGCAGCGGAACGCCGGGCGCACGGCGCTCAAGACGGGATCTCAACGCCGGGCTGGCAGGTGCCTTGGTGACCAGGATGGCATGGGCACGGCGGAGAGCGGACAATCCCTCCCGCAACGGCCCGGCCGGCAGCAAGCAACCATTGCCGAAACCACCATTGCCATCGACTAGCACCAGGTCGAGGTCGCGCTGGATCCGCCAATGTTGAAAGCCATCGTCAAGCACAATGACATCGGCACCCTCACTCAAGGCCAGCGCCGCCGCAGCCACCCGATCGGAACCGCCAACCACCAATCCTCCCCCGCGCTCGGCCAGCACAAGGGCTTCGTCGCCGGCCTGCTCGGCCGTCGCCAGGGCCTGACCGTCACGCCCGACCAGACGCGGGCCCCGGCCCAATTGACCGCCATAGCCGCGCGTCAGAATCGCGGGCTTGCGCCCCATCGCTGTCAAGCAATGCGCCAGATGGATGGCCATCGGCGTCTTGCCGGTGCCGCCCACCGTGAGATTGCCAACGCTCACTACGGCCACCTCGGGGCGCTCTGAGCGCCACGCACCGAGGCGATAGCCCAGGCGGCGTCCCGCCACCGCCGCCCTGAAACCCAGAGAAAAGGGCCAGAGTGCGGTCGGCAGCACGCCGCCAGATTGCCAGCCGCGCTCGAGTTTTTCGCGTCCAGTCATGCTTTTAAATTACCAGACTGCGCCGACTGCGGCGGCGGCAACAAACCGCGTTCTTCGAGGGCGCGCCAGGTGCGCAACAAGGCCCCGCCCTCGCCTTCGGCCACCCGGCGCGCCGCCTGCGATACGCCGGCGCGTCCTTCGGGCCGCAGGAACGTCGCCACGGTCTCGACCAAGGTCGGCGCGTCGGTCACCACGCGGGCCGCACCCGCCGCCTCAAGGGCCGCAATCACCGGACGAATGCGGTCGTGGTGCGGACCCACCACCACCGGCACACCGGCGCTCGCGGGTTCAAGCGCATTATGACCGCCGATCGGCACAAAGGTGCCCCCGACGATCGCCACGCTGGCGCGCGCATAGACGGCGGCCAACTCGCCGAGCGAGTCAAGAACTAGAACTGAAATTCCGTCAAGCACGCCCGGGCCGACGGGACTCAAAGCCGCCACTGCGTCGCCCACCCCGCTCGGCGTGGACGCC
>VFKT01000012.1 GCA_009885395.1 Deltaproteobacteria bacterium
ATCCGCGGTTTTGGCGCGCGCTGCGGGGGCAGTTCGGAAATCCCGAAAGGCACGATCCCGAGCAGGCGATCAAGGGCGGGATCACCCTCATAATTTGCCCGATTGATGCGACCGGCAGCGGCCAGCATGCCAAGCCAAAAGCTGCGCTGCATCGGGCTCGCGCAGAGAAAAAAATCGCCATTCTGGAGATGCTGCTCGAGCCAGCGCAGGGCGAGCAGCGCTTGACCTCCCGAGCGGTCGAAGCGGTCGCCGAAAAAATCAAGATTCGAAAGGACGAAGGGGTCGTAAAGGTCGATCACGAGGGGCCGGTGCACCGCATGCATCAGCTCGACGCGTCCGGGCACGATACAAACGTCGGCCGTATCGAGTTGGCGACCGAGATCGCTGTCCTTGCCAAAGATTTCGAGGCGCAAGCTCCGGTCGTCACCTGGAACCGCACTGCCCTCGGGGGCAGCCAAAATTACTTCATGACCGACAGCGGCCAGCGAGCGTGCCATCTCGAAGGCGCGAATCGCCGGGCCAGCCATGCGCGGCCCGACCCGATCCCAACTGAGAACCAGAACACTCACCCGGGCGCGCTCGTAAAGCTGCGCAACGAAAGACTGCGCCGAGGTAGCGCCTCGCCGCCGACCCGCAGTCCGGTCGATTCGTCGGCTGCCGTCCACAGGCCAAGCGGCTCGACCTCGCCACCGCCGTGTCCTTGCGCTTCGATCCGCAGCCGCAGCACCTGACCGGCGGAATGCTCGCGAGGGTGGTCAAGGCCGATCGAGACGAAGGCACGGTCGACGAAACCCGACGCGGCGATTGCGCGTCGGCCAAGACATTTTTCATTTTCATCCATGACAGAGAACAGCACCGACTGCCGTTGCGGGCGCCAGAAAGTACAGACCCGCAGGTCAACCCGCCAGACGCCATCGTCGCGGCAAACGAGGCGTTGCTCGATCGGTCGACCGGGCTCGAGCCGCTCTACCGCATCGGCCTCGAGTTGCCACGCATCGTAGCGGGCGCCGGCGGGCTCCAGCGCGACGCACGAACCAGCAGGGGCTTCCTCCTCGACCGGCTCGGGCAACTCGGCACCTGCTCGGGGGCTTCGGCTGAGAATTGCTTCTATCGCCTTGACCGCCTCGTCTGCCACGCAGGTTGCGCCATAACGACGCTCCACCCCATGGCGAGCCGAGCGCCCGAGGTGGCGCGCGAGGTCGTCGTCGCTGAGCAGCCGCACCACGGCTTCTTCCCATACCGAAGCACCGTCTGCCAACCAGGCCAATGCGCCCTCGGGACTCGCCTGCTGAAAGGGTGGACTCGGGCTGGCCACCGTCGGGACATCGACCAACGCGGCCTCGAGCAATTTGATCGCGCTTTTCGCGAGGTTGAAGCGGCGCCCAAGATCGAGCGGCGCCAGCGCCACGTCGAGATCTGCGAGCGACGCCGGCAATTCACTCCAGGGGACGAGCGGCCGGCACTCGATGCGGGCGCGAAAGCGCTCGAGCACTTCGGGACAACGCAGCGGGCCGGCGAGCACCAATCGGGCATCGGGAAGCCGCGCCAACGCGTTTGCCAGCGCCGGGGCAATACTTTCCAGGTCGGCATCGTGGGTGTCGGTGCCCGAAAAAAAGCCCATCCGACGAGGCCCGCCCAGAGCCCGAAGCGAGCGCCGGGCGCGCGCCTCGCGCGAGACTGCGATCAAGGCGGGGTCGAGGCCATTGCGGACGACAAAGGCGGGAATGCCGAGCGATTCGGCCGCCACCGCCACCCCCTCGGTGCTGCCGAGGAAAGCATCGCTCGCGGCCAGACTGCGCGCATAGGCCTCCACCGAAGTGCGGTAGCCGAGGACGACCTGCGGCGAGAGATGGTCAAGAGCCGGCGCGTCGAGCAAATCTTCGTGGCGAAAAACCAGATCGTCGGCTGAAAAAACCACCGGCACGCCGCGTCGCCGCGCGATCTCGACCGCTCGCCTGACGATCCGCGAAAACGGAGCCCGGTGCAGGATCAGCAGATCACAATGCTCTGCGGCTGCGGGCGCACGCACATCGGAATGCGCCAACACTTCGCTCTCCATCCCGGCGGCCTCGAGGGCGCGCGCCAGCGTCCAGACCCGGTAACGTAGAGAGGCGCCATCGATTCCCGATAGAAAGAGCAGCCGGCGCGTCAAACCTAGTGTCGCCCCCGGCCGGGCCTGGCATTCGAGCTGATCGCGGTAGACGACAAGCGCATCTTCGGCCTGCTGCTGCGGAGTCGCGATCTCCGGCAGCGGCGCCGCCGCCAGACGCCGGACGAGTGCCGGATCGCGAGCGAGCCGCTCCAGCGCCCGGGCCAATTCCTCCGGCGAATCACGGGCAACCACCAGTCCGTTTCGGCCGTCCTCGATCACCTCAAGCGGTCCACCACAATCGGTCGTGATAACGGCACGACGCCGCAGCAAGGCCTCGCGTACAACCAATGAAAATGATTCGCTGATCCGGGACGGCAGCACGACGACGTCCGCCCCGCCCAGCACCTCGTCGAGTTGCTCGATGGCGAACGGCGGGTGAGTGCGCACCCTTTCCTTCAAAAGCTCGCGGCCGTCCAGCGCGGAGGGGTCGGTGGCCCAGGCGTCCAGCACGATAGGCAACTCGCGCGGCAGCCGCTCGAGCGCATCAAGCAAGATGCCGAATCCCTTGAGTTCGTTGCCCGCGCCGCCGAGGAACGCGAGCCGTAGAGGCCCGCCGTGCGAGGTCACGGGCGGCAACCCGACCTTCGCTCGCTCGACACCGTTGGGCTGAATTTCGATGCGCTCTGCGGGCAGCAATCCACCCCGCACCAGGCTCTCGGCGACGTGCGGCGCGGGCACGAAGATCCGCTCAAG
>VFKT01000375.1 GCA_009885395.1 Deltaproteobacteria bacterium
ACTCGGGCTCGGGAGCGACCCCCGCGGGCACCTTCACCAGCGTGCTGAGCTGCAACTGAGGGGTCTGATTCCCCCTGTTGCCTCTCCCAGAGGGGTTTGTTACACGCCTTAACGCTTCGTCGCAGTCGAGGGCGAAGTGGCAGCAAAAAATACACACACGCCCGTGCTGGCTCCCCGGTGCTTTCTGGAATCGTCCAGAAAGAGGGTCCCAGTGCCTCATCAAGCGGCCGTGGAGGATCAACCGAACCCGCAGTATCAACGAAAGAGACATCACCGCACATGGAAGAGACAACACAGCAGCAACTGGCTCCCGCAGGTGGCATCACGATGCGTCAATTGCTGGAGGCCGGCGTTCACTTCGGCCACCAGACCAAGCGCTGGAATCCGAAGATGAAGCCGTACATCTTCGGCGCCCGCAACGGCATCTACATCATCGATCTCCAACAGACCGTGAAGATGTTCGCTGAGGTCTATCGCCAGGTTCGCGATCTCGCCAGCCAGGGCGGGCAAATCCTCTTCGTCGGCACCAAGAAGCAGGCTCAAGACCCCATCCGTGAAGAAGCCGATCGCTGTGGGGCCTTCTACGTCAACGCCCGCTGGCTCGGCGGCATGCTGACCAACTTCCAGACCATCAAGGCCTCGATTGAGCGTCTGCGGAAGCTTGAGGAAATGCTCGACGATCCGCGCACTCTGCAAGTCTATACCAAGAAGGAAATTCTTGGAATGACGCGAGAGAAAACCAAGCTGCTCGCCTCGCTTGGCGGCATCAAAGAGATGCGCAAGCTGCCCGACGCGATCTTCGTCATCGACCCCAAGCGCGAGAGCATTGCGGTCGGCGAGGCCAACAAGCTTGGCGTGCCCGTGATCGGCGTGGTCGACACCAATTGCGATCCCGAAGTCATCGATTTCAAGATTCCGGGCAACGACGATGCGATCCGTGCGATCCGGCTCTTCTGTTCCTCGATCGCCGACGCGATCCTCGAGGGCAAGGCTCTTTTCGAGGAGCGCATGAAGGCGCAGGGCGACGAGCCCGCACCTCGTGCCGCTCGCCCGCCAGCCGACGAGGCGCAAGAGGCGGCCCCATCGGGCGAGGCCTGAACGGCGCGACAACCTTCGTCCATTGAATTTATCCTGATCGGGTGCGCAAGCGCCGGATCCTACTCGAAGCAGATCGGATCAACGTGGCAGTTTCGGCAGCAGACGTGAGAGCACTTCGGGACCGCACCGGGGCCGGGATGATGGATTGCAAGGCCGCCCTCGACACGGCCGGTGGCGATGTCGAGGAAGCGATCCGGCACCTTCGCGAGAAGGGGCTGGCGACCGCCGCCAAGCGTAGCGGCCGGACTGCGGCCGAAGGCATCGTGGTGGCACGCCATCCGAGCCCGGGTTGTGGCGTGCTGCTCGAGATCAATTGTGAAACCGATTTCGTCGCGAAGACGCCCCAGTTTTCGGCCCTGGCCGAACTGGTTGCCACCGCCGTCGAGCGGGCTTCCTCGCTTCGCGGTGTTGGTGATGCCGAGTGCTTCGCGATTGGCGCCTTGCCGGTCGAAGGGTTCACCACAGTCGCGGATGCGATCGCCGACCGGATCGCTTCAATCGGCGAGAACGTCGTCGTGCGCCGGGCCGCCCGAATCGAGGCCGGCGAAGGCCAGGGCATGGTCGAGTCGTACATCCATGGTGGCGGCAAGATCGGCGTCCTGGTCGAAGCCAAAACGGCAGCGGCCGGCGAAGCCCGCCAGCAGGTCTCTGATCTGCTGCACGATCTCGCCTTGCAGGTCGCGGCCTCCAACCCGCGCTGGACCCGTCGCGAAGACGTCCCGGCGTTGGAACTAGAGCGCGAGCGTGCGATTTTCCGCACCCAGGCTCTAGAATCCGGCAAACCCGAGAAGGTCGTCGAAAAAATCGTCGACGGTAAGATCGAAAAGTTCTACGCCGAGAGCTGTTTGCTCGAACAGGCGTTCGTTCGCGACGGCGACAAAACGATCGGCAAGCTGGTCGAAGAGGCCGCAGGCCGCGTCGGCACGCCCGTCGAGATCGCAGGCTTCGTGCGCTTTCAACTCGGCGAATCCTCCGTCGAGGCCTGACGCGGGAGGAACGATGGCCGGGGCTCTCGCCTATCGTCGGGTGCTCGTGAAGATGAGCGGCGAGGCCCTTGCCGGCCCGGCCGGCTTTGGCATCGACGACGAACGTCTGGCCCTCTTTGCCCGCGAAATCGCGGCAGTGCACGCCATCGGCACCGAATTGGCCGTGGTGATCGGCGGCGGCAACATTTTTCGCGGCGGTTCGGGCAATACCCATGGCATCGAGCGGGCCACGGCCGATTATATGGGCATGATCGCGACGATCATGAACGCGCTCGCGCTTCAGGCAGCCGTCGAAGCGAAGGGCGTTCAGACCCGGGTTCTGTCGGCGCTGGAGATGAAAGAAGTCGCCGAGCCCTACATCCGCCGCCGTGCGACGCGGCACCTGGAAAAGGGTCGGGTCGTGATTTTCGCGGCGGGGACCGGCAACCCCTTCTTCACCACCGATACCGCGGCAGCCTTGCGCGCGGTCGAGATCGGGGCCGACGTGCTGGTCAAAGCCACCCGCGTCGACGGGGTCTATGATGCCGATCCGGAGAAAAACCCCGACGCCAGGTTGCTCCCCGAGTTGACCTATCTGGATGTCTTGAGCCAAAAGCTCGGGGTGATGGACTCAACCGCCATTTCACTTTGCATGGAGAACGACTTGCCGGTGCGGGTCATCAACCTGCTCCAGGCCGGCAATCTCGAGCGGGTGGTGCGAGGCGAACCTCTAGGCACGCTGGTGCACGGGGGCGGCAGGTGACGGGCGAGATCCTCGCCAGCCTCAAGGTCGAAGTGAAGGAAGCCATCGAGGCTTTTCGGCGCGAATTATCACGCGTGCGGACCGGCCGCGCTGCGCCTTCTTTGCTCGACGGGATACAGGTCGAATATTACGGCACCAAGACGCCGCTCAACCAGATCGCCACCATCAATGCAGCCGACGCTCGCCTGCTGGTCGTCACCCCCTTTGATAAAACGGCGCTGAACGCGATCGATCGCGCCATCCGGACCTCGGATCTCGGCCTGAATCCCGTCAACGACGGCAAGATTCTCCGGCTGCCGATTCCCGAACTGAACGAAGAGCGCCGAAAAGAGTTCGTTCGTCATGTTCGCAAAACCGCCGAGGACTACCGTGTTTCGCTGCGCGGCCATCGCCGCGATGCCAACGAGATGATCAAGGAGCTTCTCAAGGATAAAGACATCGCCGAGGACGAATCCCGGACGGCGCAGGAAAAGATTCAAATCGCCACGGATGATGGCATCACGTCGATTGACGGGCTGCTCAAATCCAAAGAGGCCGAGATCATGCAGGTTTGATGAGGTGGTAGGGATGGGGGGCTCGATTCGCTCGGGACGGACCTGGGTTTCGCTGGAGGGTCTAGATCTCGGCCAGCTACCGCGACACGTTGCGATCATCATGGATGGCAACGGTCGATGGGCGCAGTCGCGGGGTTTCGAGCGACTTTACGGCCATCGTCGTGGCAAGACTTCGGTCCGGGCCATCGTCGAACTCTCGCGTCGGCTCGGCATCGAGTATCTTTCGCTCTACGCGTTTTCGGCCGAGAACTGGTCCCGTCCGGCACTCGAAGTATCGGGGCTGATGGCGTTGCTGAAACACTTCCTGACGACCGAGGTCGAAAGGATGATGAAGAACGACGTGCGCCTGCAGGTGATCGGGAACTGGCGCCGTCTGCCGCGCGACGTGCAGACCGCCCTGCGGCAATGCGTCGAGCGGACCCGGAACAACGGCACGCTCACCGTCATCCTGGCGCTCTCGTACAGCGCACGCGCCGAGATCGCTTCGGCCGTGCGAGCGTTGGCCCGCAAGGTCCAAAAAGGCGATCTCGAACCCGATGAGATCACAGAGGAAACCATCGCGGCCAGCCTGGGTACGGCGGGAATTCCCGATCCCGACCTCCTGATCCGCACCAGTGGCGAAGTCCGGCTGTCGAACTTCCTCCTCTGGCAGGTGGCGTACACCGAAATCTACATTACCCAGACGCATTGGCCGGATTTTCGCGAGCAAGAATTCGTCGACGCGCTTCGTGATTTTCAACAGCGTGAACGCCGCTTCGGCGGGGCTTCACCCAAGGTCGCGGCACCGACTGAGCCTGAGGCTGTCGTCCCGGCGCCGGCTCGGTTGCGTGCTGCGCACTAGGCTCTTGACGGCGCTGGTCGCCCTGCCGACTCTCGGCTGGTTGATCTTCTACGCTCCGGCCTGGTTGTTCGTTGCTTTCGTGCTGGCGGTGACCGCGGTCGGTCTGGATGAACTTGGCAGCATGGCGCTCCGGCAGCATCCGATCGCGCAAATGCTGGCCATCGTCGCCGGGCTCGCGTTTGCCGCGGCGATCGTCGTCGACCGCGCCGAGCTGCTGGGACTGGCGTTGGTGGCCACCGTCGTGCTGGGCCTTCTGTTCACCCTGGCCGAGCGCGATCTGACGGTCGGGGTTTCGTGTCTCGGCCACGCGCTGCTCGCCGCCTGTTATGGCGGGTTGTTGCTGCCGCACGCCGCAGCTCTTCGTTTCCTGCCGCACGGCGATCGGTGGATTTTCTTCACCATCGGTTGCGTCATGGCGAGCGATACGGCCGCTTATGTTGCGGGTCGAACGTTTGGCCGGACGCCGCTCGCGCCCCGTATCAGCCCCAACAAAACGGTAGAGGGTGGCATCGGCGCGCTCGCCGGCGGCCTCGTCGCCGGGGCCGGGATTTGGGCGGTGCTGCCCCCCGCTGGGCTCGGCTGGCAGGGCGCGCTGGCGTTTGGGATCTCGGCTGCGGTGCTCGGGCAGACAGGCGATCTTCTCGAATCGCTCCTCAAGCGGGCCTATGGTGCCAAGGATTCGGGTTGGGTGATTCCCGGACACGGTGGCGTGCTCGATCGCACCGACAGTCTGGTCCTACCCTTTGTGCTCGCGTACCAAATCGCCGAGCGCGCAAGTTCTATGTACTAGCGCCCCTTTCGGCGCGAGCGCGAGTCTGGCAGTCTGTGTGGATGGTGGCTGCATGAACATCGTTGTCGCGATTTTGGCCCTTGTCGTGTTGATCACGTTGCATGAGCTCGGCCATTTCATGGCCGCGCGCGCACTCGGGGTTGGAGTGCTGCGCTTTTCGATCGGCTTTGGTCCCGTCATCTGGTCGCGGCAGCGCGGACGCACAGAATACTGCCTCTCGGTCATCCCGCTTGGAGCCTATGTGCGCATGGTGGGCGAAGACGATGCCAGTATGACCGACGCCAGTGGCGTGTCGGACGCCTTCAATACCAAGCCACGCTGGGCGCGGGCGATCATCGTTGCCGGCGGCCCGGTCGCCAATCTGATTACCGCCTGGGCGTTGTATGCGATTGTCTTCACTCTCGGCGTGCCGGTACTGACCTCCACCGTGGGTGAGGTCAAGGCCGATTTTCCGGCCGCTGCCGCAGGCATCCTGACGGGCGATCGCATC